>QAKR01000008.1 GCA_003343705.1 Clostridiales bacterium
AATAGGTATAATGCGTGTTTTAAATATGTATGAAAACTATCCGCTTTGGTTTACATTTTTTACAAAACTAGGTTTTGAAGTTGTACTTTCAGACCAAAGCAGTAAAAAAATATACGAGCAAGGAATTGAGACAATTCCTTCAGAGAGCGCATGTTATCCGGCAAAACTGACACACGGTCATATAGAAAATCTTATATCCCGGGGTGTTAAAACTATTTTTTACCCTGATATTGTTTATGAAAACAAAGAAATTAAGCAAGCCGGAAACCATTTTAACTGCCCGATTGTTATTTCATACCCGGAAGTTATAAAAAACAATGTTGAAAACATCCGAGAAAAGGGAATAACGTTTTTAAACCCATTTTTTGCTTTACATGATAAAAAGAAGCTTACAAAGCGTCTTTGCGAAGAATTTGAGCCTATGGGTATTTCAAAAAGTGAAATAACAGCAGCTGCAAATGCTGCATATGAAGAACAAGCCTCTTTCCGTGCTGATATTAAACGTGCAGGGGAAGAAACTCTCGAATATTTGGAAAAGCATAACGGTCACGGCATTGTTTTAGCCGGAAGACCATATCATATCGACCCGGAGATTAACCACGGAATAGATAAAATGATTTCCTCTTTCGGGCTTGCAGTTTTAACTGAAGACAGCATTTCTCACCTTGCCCCTCCGGAGCGACCTCTCCGTGTTGTGGATCAGTGGGCGTATCATTCACGTCTGTATGCAGCAGCAAATTTTGTAAAGAACAGCAAGAGACTTGACCTTGTTCAGCTTAACTCTTTTGGATGCGGTGTTGATGCAATAACAACCGATCAGGTCGAAGAGATTTTGGAATCTTCTCAAAAAATATATACGCTTTTAAAAATAGATGAGGTAAACAACCTCGGTGCAGCCCGTGTGCGTATTCGTTCCCTTATTTCTGCATTATATGAGCGTGAACTCTCAGGGTTTGAGCCTAAAGATGAGACATATGTCCAAAAACATATTCCGTTTACAAAGCAAATGAAAAAAGAACATACGATTTTAGGCCCGCAAATGAGCCCTACTCACTTTACTTTACTTGAAAGTGCTTTTAAGCAAAGCGGATATCGGCTTAAGATATTAAAGGATACAACTCAAGCTGATATTTCTGAAGGTTTAAAATATGTTAATAACGATGCATGCTATCCGTCTATTTGTGTTGTAGGGCAGTTTATACATGCCTTAAAATCAGGTGAATATGATCTCGATAATACATCTATTATCATATCACAAACCGGCGGAGGTTGCCGAGCTACAAATTATATAGGTTTTTTACGTAAAGCACTTAAAGACGCTGGGTTTGATAAAGTTCCTGTTATATCATTAAATTTTGTGGGTATGGAGAAAAATCCGGGTTTTAAAATAACCCCGGCTTTATTAAGTAAGTTAGTATTGGCAATACTTTACGGAGACTTACTTTCACGTTTAACATTACGTGTACGCCCCTACGAGCAGAATAAAGGTGATACTGACAATCTTTATAATGTTTGGCTTTCACGGTTGTGTAAAGTGGTCTGTCGTGGTAAAAAAAGCGAAATTGAGCCTATAGCGCGGGCAATGGTTGAAGATTTTGAAGATATCCCCGTAAAACCTCTTTCATTGCCACGGGTTGGAATTGTGGGAGAAATATTAGTTCAATATCATCCTACTGCTAACAATAAACTTGTAAGAAACATAGAAGCTGAAGGCGGCGAGGCTGTTTTACCTGACATGGTTAATTTTTTCCTTGCGTCTATTTTCCAAACACGTGTAAAATATGAAAAGCTTTCTGCTCCGTTTTATACCCGTTTTTCACCGCTAATTCTTAGGCTGATTGAAACTTATTTGATAAAGGTGGATAATGTTTTAAAAGATCATCCGCGTTTCGGACGTATTTCCGATATAAGAAAGTTGGCTTCACAGGCTTCTGAAATTCTTTCAAACTGTAATATGACAGGTGAGGGTTGGCTTTTAACAGCCGAGATGATAGAGCTTATAAAACACGGGGCTCCGAATGTGGTATGTGTTCAACCCTTTGCATGTCTTCCAAACCATGTAGTGGGTAAGGGTATGATAAAAGAAGTTCGCAGACGATATCCGGAGGCTAATATAGTTCCTATAGATTACGACCCCGGAGCTTCTGAGGTTAACCAAATAAACAGATTGAAGCTGATGATGTCAACAGCATTTAAAAACAATCAGACAAAGCCATCCAAAAAAGTCGAAAAAGAGCTTGTTGAAAAATAATATCGTATAATGAAGGCTGTTGCGTAATGCAACAGCCTTCATATATTTTTTAATTAACCATTATCATTTACAAACTGGCTATTATAAAGTTTTGCATAATAACCGCCTTTTTCCATAAGGTTGAGATGTGTTCCTGTTTCCTTAATGTCACCGTTTTCCATATAAATAATCATATCTGCATCCTTTATTGTGGAAAGCCTGTGGGCTATTACAAAGCTTGTACGCCCTTTCATCAATGTTGCCATAGCTGATTGAATTAAAACTTCTGTTCTGGTATCGACAGAGCTGGTTGCTTCGTCCAAAATCATAATAGGGCTGTTTGATAAAATCGCCCTAGCAATTGTCAGGAGTTGACGCTCTCCTTGGGCAAGGTTTGTAGCTCCTTCCTGGAGCATGAATTTATATCCTCCGGGTAACGTATGAATAAAAGAATCTGCTCTGGCAGCTTTAGCAGCAGCAATAACCTCTTGGTCTGTTGCATCAAGACGTCCATAACGTATATTTTCCATAATACTTCCTGTAAACAACCACGTGTCCTGAAGTACCATGCCAAAAATAGATCTAAGATCTGATCGTGTCATGTCTCGGGAATCAATTCCGCTAATCAAAATTTTACCCGAGTTAATGTCATAAAATCGAAGAAGTAAATTAATAAGTGTTGTCTTTCCCGCACCTGTAGGCCCGACAATCGCGACTTTGCTTCCCGGTTCTACTTTAAGGCTTACATCCTGCATTAGAATTCTATGAGGCTGGTAACCGAATTTAACATGGGAAAATTCAACTTTTGCATTGTCTTTTTGAGGCACTTTAGGGCTATTGGTATCGGGAATCTCTTCTTTTTCGTCTAAAAATTCAAAAACCCTCATGGCTGCAGCTGCTGTAGATTGTAAGACATTAGCTATCTGAACGGTTTGGTTTATCGGTTGGGAGAACTGTCTTAAATATTGAATGAAAGATTGAATCATCCCCACAGTCATCCTGCCACCTATTACCAACGCCCCGCTGACTACAACAACGGCAACATAACCAATGTTTGTCATTCCTTGTGTGATAGGCATTAAAGTACTGGATAAAAATTGTGATTTCCAGCCGCTGCTATAAAGTTCTTTATTTGTATCTTCGAAATTTTCGATTGTTTTTTCTTCTGTTCCGTATGCGCTGATAATGTTATGACCTGTATACATTTCTTCAACATATCCGTTAATATCACCTAAAGTTTCTTGCTGGGCTTTAAAATATTTTTGAGAAGTTGAAGCTATTTTCATAGAGATAAAAAGGGCAATCGGAACGGTTACAACCCCGATAATAGTTAAAATAGGACTGATAACAAGCATCATAGTAAAAATGCAGATAAGAGAACATATTGCAGTAACAATCTGATCAAGACTTTGCTGGAGGCTGTTTGATATTGTGTCTACGTCGTTTGTTATACGGCTTAAGATATCTCCGTAAGTGTTTGTATCAAAATAATTAAGAGGAAGCTTTTTAAACTTTTCATCCACTCGGCTTCTTATGTCAAAAATAGTTTTTTGAGATACTCTTACTAAGATACAAGTGCTTATATATTTAAAAACCGCATACAGTATATAAGTTGCCGAAAGAATTATAAGCAAAGTTACGAATTTTTTTATCCCTTCCGGAACAGGCTCTCCGTTAAACACAAGTCCTACCATAGAATCAGTTGCTTTACCCAGAATAAAAGGTCCTAAACTATTAAAAAGTGAAGCGAAAATAATTAAAATAACCGAAAAGATAAGACCTTTTCGATATGGTTTCATAAAATTGAAAAGTCTACCGAAAACTTCTTTAAATTCAACTGATTTTTTTTCATTTTTCATATATTTACGCCTCCTCTTTGCTGAGTTGCGAATATACGATCTGTTGATACACTTCGCAATCCTTAAGAAGCTCTTCGTGTCTTCCGAGGCCGACGCAACGTCCGTCTTCTAAAACTAAAATTCTGTCTGCGTTTTTTATCGTACTTATACGCTGTGCAACAATAATAACCGTAGAGTTTTTTGCTTCGTCAAAAAGTGCTTTTCTTAATGCAGCATCTGTTTTAAAATCCAAAGCAGAAAAGCTGTCATCAAATATATAAATCTCCGGTTTTCTTGTTATAGCTCTTGCAATTGCAAGACGTTGTCGTTGTCCTCCGGAAACATTTGTCCCGCCTTGTGAAATAGGTGAGTCAAAACCGTCTTCTTTTGCCATAACAAAATCATAAGACTGGGCTATCTTAACGGCGTGTTCAATATCATCATCGGTGGCATCTGGCTCACCGTAAGCCACGTTTTCGGAAATTGTACCTTTAAAAAGAAATGCTTTTTGCGGGACAAGCCCGATTTTATTACGTAGGACACTTATTTCCATATCTTTTACATTAATGCCGTCAACTAAAACTTCCCCTTGCTGAACATCATAAAAACGTGGTATTAAGTTGATTAACGTAGATTTTCCACAACCTGTAGATCCTATTATCGCAGTTACTTCACCGGGTGCAGAGTCAAAAGATATATGCTCAAGGGCAGGCGTGTCCGAATCGGGAAAGCAGAATGTAACATCTTTAAATGAAACAAAACCTTTCTTTTCGGTGTTTTTAACAGCATCCTTTTTGTTTGTAATGACAGCTTGCGCGTCAAGAACTTCATTTATCCTTTTTGCAGAAACCGACGCTCTTGGATACATTACAAAAATCATTGATAACATCATGACAGACATCATAATTTGCATGACATATTGTATTACCGCGATAACATCACCGATAGGAATTGCTTCATTAAGGTTGATTATTTGGTATCCTCCATAAGCAAGAAGGGCTACTGTTGTACAGTAAAGGATAAGGCTTAATCCCGGCATAAGAATTCCCATAACAGTATTCATATTAATTGCATTTTTCATAAAAGATTTATTTACTTTGCTAAAACGTTTTTCTTCAAATTCCTCTGTTCCAAAGGCCCTTGCCACACGAATTCCGGTAAGTTTTTCCCTTGTTACAAGATTGATTTGGTCAAGCTTTGATTGCATTATTTGTGAAAGAGGTGTTGCGAATTTTGCGATTACAAAAACAAAAATTAACATACAGGGCATTGAAATGAGTAGTATCATGGACATTGATGTACTTTTTGCAAGTGCCATAATAATTCCGCCTATACACATTATAGGCGCAAGAAGAGATACACGCAGAAGCATATTCATAAAAGTTTGAACCTGAACAACGTCATTATTTGTTCTTGTAATCAATGATGACGTGGAAAAGCTATCAAATTCGGTCTGTGAAAAATACTGAATTTTTCTAAATATTTTACTCCTTAAATTTCTACCGGTACCGACTGATATAACTGAGGATAAAAGACCGGTACCAATACTGCATGCTATACCCAGTAAAACAAAGAGCAACATTTTTCCTCCTATGGAAACTATTTCACCCATATCAGCGTTTGGAATTGCCGTATTGATAACATCAGATAAATACATCGGTAGGGCGAGGTTTGCAGTAACTGAACCAATAACAGATATAAGAAGTAATAAAATTCCCCATTTGAACCGGAACAGCTCTTTAAACATCTTTTTCAATGAAATCCCTCCATTATCATAATATAACCTATTTGCTTAATTAATCTTTTCGGTTTCCGTTTTCATCAAAAGTTCTTTTTAATGCTGATTCAACAGGAAATATAGAAGCAATCATGGTTATGACTTGTATACCTAAGATTATACATCCGAAAATACTTATAAAATCTATATCTTTTCCGATTGAAAAGAACATTGCAACAGCCGAAACAATCAACATTATAAGCCCCAGAGTTCGCCAGATTTTTCCGCAATAATGGTGTGCAAATTCCCATGTATCTTTATTTTTCATAGACATGGTAGTTCTATATCCAACAAAATTATTAATTTTTTTTGGTGCATTATTGTAGGAATAAACTCCGAAAATAATCATAATTATCGGGGTAAGTATAACCATAATAAACATAAAAATCCAGAAACCTATCATTATAATACCTTCTTTATATAAAATTATTTTAGATACTAATTAAATATTTATTAATTATATTAAATTATAAAATTGGTTTACTCTTGACAAATATTGTATTTATTGTTATTATTACGGTAAACTAAACCATAAAAAGAAAAAGAAGGGAATTTAACACAATGAAAAAGTCATTAGTAACACTGGTTACAATTTTTGTAATCATGATGTTCGGGCCTTTATATTCACTTGCGGCGGAAGAAAATGTTTCTTTTAAATCTGTATTCCCCGATAACATTCCTAAAGGAAATATCGTGGAAATCAGAATGAAAATTGATGCGGAGAACGGATACAAGGTTAGCGCATTCGGGGGCAAGATTTTATTTAATAATAAAAAATTTGAATTTGTTGAGTTCCATCGAGGCGGCCTGTTATCGTGTTGGGATAAAAGCTCATATTCGCAAAATAACAACGAAATCATCTTCGATTTTAAATGTTCAGAAAAATATTCATTTCATTATTTATCAAAAAAAATGAAAAATACTATGGTTTTAAAACTTAAAGTCTTAGATACATATGTAAAAGATGATGTCTCTGTAATTATAGATGCGTTTACAGGTTTTGATGAAAATGGGAATAAAGCAAGCTATGCTGTTTATACGGAAACAGAACCATTTTTATCCGGAGATATTAACACGGATTTAAAAATCACTTTATCAGATGCAATGAGTGTATTTCAATATGTTGCCGGTAAAGCAGATCTTAATGGGAGCTCTTTTTCCGCTGCTGATATTGATCGTGACGGGAGGGTTGCTCTTAACGATGCTATGACCATATTTCAACATGTTGCAGGCAAAATATCCCCTGAACATAATCAAACTATAGCAAGCGTTCCCGCGACATGCACAGAACAGGGATATTCGGAATATAAGTGTTCTTGTGGGGAGTGTTTAAAATATGATTATATAAAACCTCTCGGGCATGGTTTAGGCGAGTGGTATTTTATACAAAAACCAACACCTATCTCTTCAGGAGTAAAAGAACGTAAATGTTCGCGTTGCGGATTTTGCGAAACTGTTGTTTTAGATCCTGTAAGAGATCCTGTAGGGAAAATAAGATATTATAATCAAAAAGACCCAAAATGGGGCGGGAAAGAATTTATAGGGTGTGGGAACATGTTCTTTAACGGATGTGCCCCTACTGCAGTTGCAATGGCTTTAAGCTATAGGGGGATAACAATAGACCCTCGTACTGTTGCAGACTGGCTTTATTATAACACTGAGGAATTTAACCGATCTTTCACCGGTACATCCGGTTCAGGAATACGTTTAGCAGCTGAACAATATGGTGCAAAGGTGGTAAAAATAGAGACGTATTTGGATTTTATTACAAATCTTAGAAACGGTGCAGCGATAGCCGGGGCAATGGGGGAAGGTTTATTTGCCAAACCGGGAAAATCCCATTGTATATTTATGGTAGGGTTTGAAGATGGTAATGTGAATTGTTATGACCCGTATTATGAGAATAAAAACGGAGTTTATAATGCCTGGACGGTATGGTCTCAACGTTCAACCCTTTCAGTGGATTTACGATATGATAATATTGTATTTTATGCGATTTATTAATTGAAACTAAAATAACAATACCTACCGAATACTCGGTAGGTATTGTTATTTTATATTTTAATTATATTATACTTTTTTATTATAAGATTCACTTATTTTTCTAATTAATAAGAGTATAAAAACACCTATAACAGCACCGATTGTCCCTGCGATTATATCTGTCATAGTGTCGTCAAGGGATCCGAGTTGTGAATTGAATCCTAAAATTTTATCGCCTGAAAATTCCCATATTTCCCAAAGCCCTGCACATGCGGCGGAAAAAGTAAAACAATATACATATTGTGAAAGAAGTGAGATACTAGGTGGAGTTCCTTTATTAAAAAGCGTTAATGTGTATTCACCTAAGAATGCTAAAAGTATCCCGCTGCATAGATGCATTATTAAATCATAACAGGAAATATTTGCATAAAATTGTAAGCCTGCGCCTAATCCTTCAGCAGCAAATAAAAAGCATTGTGCACCAACATAGTATTTAGATTCAAGCTTATGTCCGATAACCCAAACAGCCAACAGCCCTCCGAATGAAAGAACCAGTGCTTGTAGTGAGAATACCAGCGAAAATATAAAAACGGCTGCAAATAAAATCACGTATAGTGCAAAGAAGATAAATGTTATTTTGGTGTTAAAAGAAATTTTTTTCAACTTTATGAGCCCCCCTGATGTCTATTTAAAATTAAAGCTGTTTATGTTGTCGTAATTAAAAAGCTTATTAAGTGTTTCGGTATTTAATGGTGTGTTATTAATAACAACGTTTTCAAATGATGCGGAAATTAAATTTGATTGGTTTGTACAAGAAATAAGTGATTTGCCTGTTTGAGTAGCTGTTATATTTTTAAAAATAATATTTTTAGCATTAAAATTTTCACGAGATGTATTTTCAACACATAAGTTAATTGCCCCCATGCTGTCGCTGTTTATAAGAATGTTTTCAAAGGTTATATTTTCAACGTTTCCATTTCCTGTTTCTGCTATTACTACAAGTGAACCTAAGCGAGTTGCTGACCATGTGGCATCTCGAAAAAGAACAATACTGTTTTTAAATGTTATATCTTTAATAAGGCTTTCTATCTCACCTGTTATCCCGAATGCACGGGCTTTTCCCGGCCAAGCATAACAGTTTTCAAAATAAACGTTTTCACAAGTTTTGTTATCCCAAGATCCAAGAGATTTTGCAGAAAAACAATCATCTCCTGCTCGTGCAAAACAACCATTCACCGTAACATCTTTTGAGTTACATATATTAAAAGCATCGCTGTTTATTTTATAACCGTAAACAGAAATATTATTGATTTTAATATTATCAGATCTGTAAGCATAAACGGTCCACCAAGAAGGGTTAAGAAAAATTATATCTTGTAGTGTAATGTTTTGGCTTCCTGATGAGAAAAAAGCTTGCCTGCTGTGAAGCCAATGCCCTGTGAAATCTACTATTCCATTACCTTTTATAATTATGTTATTTTTATTTGTAATTTCAAAAAATGCACTTCTGTCGGGGGCATTTTTTTCGTCTTCCGTGCTCATAATTTCGTATGTTTTCTCTGCTCTTAAAAACGCTCCGCTTTTTAAATATACCACGCTGTCTGAATTTAAGTTTATTCTATCAACGTTATAAAAACCATTATCATAAACTATAACATTTTCATTTCCGTATGCTTCTTTATATGCTGCTATTTCTGCATCTTCGTCAACTGCTTCTTTTATATATATAGTGTATGCATATATTTGTCTTCCGTTAAAAATAAATGTGTATGTACCGTATTGTGAAAAGTAAGCCGTTACTGTGTTTCCTTCAATCAATACATTATCTGCAGAAGGTAATACATCTGCTTTTTTAACGGAAAATGAAGTTTCAAGTTTAATAGATGCTTTAAATAAATTTGATTCTGAAGGTTTCACAAGAATAGTAGTAAATGAATGCAACATTCCGCTCCCGCCTCCCTGGGCTGAAAAAACAGGTGTTGCATATGACGGAATGTTTTTGCCGTTAACGCTTGCTTTAAAATAGGGAGAAATAACAATCGAGGTTCCGTCTAATCCGATACATTCAGCATATGAGTTTGAAGCTGTTGGCCGAGCTATGAATGAAAGTATTTCTGTGCTCGATAAATTCATGACGGCTTCATCAGGATATTCAACTGCTTTAAACTCATATTTATAATTAACTGTACATCCTGAGCTGATTAAAGCAGTTAATATAATTACGAATAATATTATTCTTTTCATTTATCGCACCTTTAAGTTTATTTAAAAAGAGTAAAATACAATAAAAACTCATTGTTTAAATTATACCATAAACGAATATTTATGTCAATCCTGTTTTAATTATAATAAAAAAACACGCACATCCCCTTTATTAGAATAAGGGTTTACTGCGTGTTTTTTTATTTTTTGTTGGAGGTCGTCATAAAGCAACTTTAATCTTATTTTTTTCTATTATAGCTTTTGCAATAATAAAATCAAGCTCGTCATCAATGTCTACAGAATGTTCTTTGCTCATAACAAAGGCATAACTTTTTTCGCCGTATAAATTATTTAAATTTTGTCTCAATTCCTCTGTTTTTACTATATATATAGCTCCGTTTATTTTATAGAAAATAGGCAAGTTATGTGTAGATCGTTTGTAAATATTATTTCCGTCAAAAAAGTGTTTTAAGCATCTGTCTTCCGGCAAGGTGTTTTCAATTAACGGGGAATGGTCCGTTTGGCAGACCCCGATTACAGAAACAGCTTTTTTTTCTTCAAATAATTTGTATGCATTTTTTATATCATCTGCTGTCCTTAAAGGAGAAGTTACTTGTAATAAAGTAATGTTATCAAATTCTTCTCCTTGTTCTGCATATCTGTCAAGTACATCAAAAACTACTTCCCATGTTCCGGTCTCGGCTTTAGCAAGCCCCGATTCACGCAAAAAAGGAACCGAAGCGCCGTATTTTTCTGCAATTTCTGCATATAGTGGGCTGTCTGTAGATACGACTATTTCATCAAATAACCCTGAATAATATGCAGCCTGGATTGTATATGCAATAAGAGGTTTTCCGTCAAGGTCCTTAATGTTTTTATCCTTTAATCTCTGCGAGCCGCTTCGGGCCGGGATTATTGCTATATTCTTCATTTAAAGAGTCAACCTCCTTAATAAGAGCATCCGCTAAATTATTTATATTTTCTTCAGTATAACATTCAGGTATAGCCGCATAAACATGTCCTTGTTTAAGAGTCCTAAAGTATGCGCAAAGATAATTAATAATCTCTTCTCTTTCAGGTTTTTCCCAAGATTGAATTAACGAAGTATAGTTTTGATAGATTTCGTTTGTCTGCATGATCCCCGGTGCATTATCAAAAAATATATGTCCTCCTAAAATTACGGGTTTTCTTAACAGCATGGCTTCCCATCCGGCAGTTCCTGTAAGTGTTATAACTGCTTGTGAATTCATGATTAGCTTTTTGCCGTCATCCCAAGGCGAAACTAAAACTACATTAGGATATCTTTTAATTTCCTTATAAAAAGAAATTTCTTTATGTCCCAATAGAACATAATGTTCTTTTAAATACAGTAGTGTATCTGCCGGAAGACTTTTTGCTATGTGATCTATATATATAAGCTGTTTTTCATACTTTTGTGCACAAACAATGGTTGACGCTTCAGGCTGATAATGTAAAGGGTAGTAAATGTATTTTTTATTGTAGTCTGCTGGAGTAAAGAGTTTTTTTATTTTTTTATATCTAAAATAAAACTTGAATCTGTCAAAATGTGATTTGTATAGTTCATAGTTTATATAGTCGAATTTATCTTTATAAGACTTATCAAATAATTCAAGAAAAGCTAATTTTAAGTAAACCCACTCAATCTTAGGTTCTGCAAATCCAAATACAGCATTTTGCTTTTCTATGCTGTTTTGTTCAAACTCTGTTAAGAAGCTGTCTGCGGCTTGTATTTCTTCGTCGGTAAAATCGCTTTCGTATTTTAAAAAAGCATTGTGTTGGTACGGATCAGTAACAAAATAGTGATGTGTTTTTACATGTGTCCGCCCCGCCATTTGACAAATGTATTTTACACCGTAATATTCTCCTACTATGTATGCTGCATATGTTAATAGAGTCGATACAGGCTCATCGTAATAATATTCATAATCTCCGGTGCTGAAAATATCTTCAAAAAACATAAACAGGCCGGCAGCCATTTTAACAGTATATTTATAAGGTCTGTCGATGAGTATTCTGTCTGTGTATATATATTCCCATATAGGATAACATTGAAATTTTTTTTCATATTTACAAAGCTTTTCTAAAGATAGCTCATCCCAATGCTTTTCAATAAAGGAATTTAATTGATAAACTTTACTGTCGCCTACAGACTGTTTAATATAAGAAGATTCTTTAGCGTTACATGTAATAAACCCCGCTGCAAAATTTTTTCCTAATCTCTGTTTTAATGCTAAATACAGATGCGAACTCAGCTTATCAAAATTCGGTCTTGCAACAAAACATACTTTCATATATATAGATCCTTTTTTTAAACGTCATAAATCTAAAATATCTTTTAACTAATTATAACATTAAATGCAACTAATTGTCAATACCTAATGTACATTAACGCAACAAAATTGTAAAAAAATACCTCTTAATATATCCTAAAATCTAAATTTAGGATATATTAAGAGGGCTGCAGATTTAAAAATAAGGTTGTTTATGCTTTATTCAAATAAATTCTTATCTATTTCACGAGGCACATCAAGTGGGTAATTGCCTGAAAAGCATGCATCACAAAAACCAAGCTGACAATCCGAAACTATTTCGTTAAGCCTTGAAAGAGGGAAGAACATAAGACTGTCTGCACCAATAATTTTGCAAAGTTCATCTGTGGAGTACTTCTGACATATAAGTTCTTTTTCGGATGGTATATCAGTTCCGAAAAAGCACGGGTGCATAAACTTAGGAGAAGAAATTCGAATATGCACTTCTGTTGCTCCTGCAGACTTAAGAAGGTCAATGAGATTTTTAATTGTTGTTCCTCGTACAATACTGTCGTCTATAAGTATTATACGTTTTCCGTTTACGGCACTTTGTAAAGCGTTTAGTTTTATCCTAACGCTCTTTTCACGTTCGGTTTGTGTAGGCTGAATAAATGTACGTCCGATATATCTGTTTTTTATCAGCCCTGTTCCGTAAGGTATGTTTGATTGGCGTGAATAACCTATTGCCGCTATAAGACCGCTGTCAGGAACTCCCATTACCATATCTGCGTCTACATCACTTTCCTGTGCAAGAATTCTACCGGCAGTAATTCTGGAATTATAAACGCTTTGCCCGTCTATAACGCTGTCAGGTCGTGCAAAATATATATGTTCAAAAACGCATAATGCTCCCGGTTTTTTTAAACATGAATTGCACTGGTCATTATTTTTAGAAATCGGAACGGTTACTTTGTCTTGAATAGAATACATTTTTTCTGTATCCACACAAACAAGTTCACCTGGCAGAACATCACGTAAAAACTTAGCACCGATTGAATCTAGGGCAGCCGTTTCCGATGCAAATACGGTTGTATCATTGTCCATATTCCCTATACAAAGAGGTCGGATACCTAATGGGTCACGCACCGCGATAAGCTTTCGAGGAGACATAACAAGCAGTGAAAATGACCCTTTAAGCTTTGGAATAACATTTAAAACAGCTTTTTCAACAGAAGGCGTTTTTAACCTTTCTTTTGCAATTAAAAAGGCAATAACCTCACTGTCGTTTGTAGAACGAAAAACTGCTCCTTCTGAAGCTAGACTGTCACGAAGCTCTGCTGCATTATAAACATTGCCGTTATGAACAATTGTAAGTGACCCTTTAACATATCGGGTTGCAAGAGGTTGGGCATTTTCTCGAGTGTTAGAGCCAGTTGTTGAATAACGAACATGCCCTAAAGCAATCGCGCCCTTAAGAGAGGATAGGAGGCTTTCATTAAAAACTTCAGAAACAAGCCCAAGGTCTTTAATGCATGTTATATTATCATCGTCGTTTACGGCAATTCCGCAACTTTCCTGGCCGCGGTGTTGCAAGGCATACAGCGCGTGATATACCACACGCGCCGTATCATATCCGTCTTTATTATAAATTCCGAAAACTCCGCATTCTTCATTTATATTTCTCATACACTAAATAAAAGCTCCCCATATGTCGGAAATGGCCAGAATTCGCCGCCGACAAGCATTTCAAGCGCATCTGCCACTGCTCGAAGTTCCTGCATTGCAGGTAAGACCGAATCTTTATAATATGTTGCTGTATCTAAAGAATCTGATTCATGTTCCTTAGCACCCATAACAGCTGAATCAAGTGCTTCAATTTTATGGAATAAGGAAGCTGAAAGTGCAGAAATATTTTTAAGCTGAGTCACTTCTGCTTCGCATGAGATCATTTCACCGACAGAGGCTTTAAGTGAAGCTGTTTCAGCAAGCATTTTAGAATACTTTGTAACAGCAGGGAGAATATCTTTTTTTGCCATGTCAAGCATTGTCAAAG
>QAKR01000039.1 GCA_003343705.1 Clostridiales bacterium
AGTAGATATGTTTATAAAATTTTTACCGTTCATTTTCGGTTTTATTATATTGATTTCGGCTCTTGTAAAACTTCAGCAGTCAATTGATTTGTGTCGAAATGGTTACAAAAACTGGTGGACTATTTTTGTCTGTGCGATTATTTTAGGAGTTTTTGCAGCGCTGGTTTTGTTTAATTTAGGAGCTGCAGCAGGCCTTCCCGTAATATTTGTTGGTATAAGTTTAATATTTAATGGTATTACGGATATATGGGCTTTTTCCCGTTTGAATAAGATTACAAAAAATATCGATAATGATTCAGATACTGTAGTTATAAATAATGATGATGAATAAAATAAAAATTTAATATTAGTATAATTAATTAATATAAAAATAACAGACAGGAATTTTAATCCTGTCTGTTATTTTTATATATACAAAAGCGGAGTACAGCTTTATTGTTTTCATATTATATGCTTTTTATTTCTGCTCTTAGAATTTCCAATGCTTTTTTTTCAAGCCTCGATACATATGATCTGGAAATCCCCAATCTTGCAGCTGTTTCTTTTTGCGTTAGTGATGGTTCGGAGATACCGTAACGTAAATTAATTATTAATCTTTCACGTTCATCTAATTTTTCTTTTATTGCTTTTCTCAGTTCTTCTGTTTTCATTTTTCTAAAAACATCTTCAAGTATTCTATCTTCTTCGGCAATAACATCAATTAATGATAACGCATTACCGTCTTTGTCGGTATCTATTTCTTCATTTAACGATACATCATTTGCGGTCTTTTTTTTGCTGCGAAAATGCATTAAAATTTCATTTTCTATACAACGTGCGGCGTATGTGGCGAGACGTGTTTTTTTATCACAACGAAAAGTATCAACGGCTTTAATAAGCCCTATTGTTCCTATTGAAATAAGATCATCTTGTTCGTCTTGTGTTGCTCCGTATTTTTTTACAACATGAGCTACAAGCCTTAAATTGTGTTCAATAAGTAATGCACGTGCTTCTTTGTCTCCGGAACACATGCTTTCAATAGCTTCAGCTTCTTTTTTTGAGCTTAATGGTTGGGGGAAAGCTCCCGCTCCGTTTATATGTAGTATCAGATAAAAAATATTTGCACTTAAAAATTCAAGCATTAAAATCGCCCCTTTCAAAACATATGTAAAAATACTTTACTTTAGACATATTTGTTGCGATATGCTAAAAATAAAATAATTATTTCAAAGGTTAAATAAAAAAAATAAAACTAAATATGTGATGCAAAAATATGTAAATATATTGACATAAGTATTAAAAAATGTTATACTGATTTATATGAGAAGTATTAATTACGTATGTAGGAGGATGCTTGAATGAGTAAGAAGAAATTTTTTTGCCTATGCATTTCTGTTATAATGGTTTTTTCTATCATTTCTGTAGTGCAGATTCAGACATCTGCAATTATAACCCTTTATGAACCTCTGCTGACACGCTCGCTAAGCAATCCAACCAGTGGTTATGGTTATAGGACAGACCCAATAACAGGTGCGACAGGCTCCTTTCACTACGGAATAGATCTCTCTTCATCGTACGGAACACCGGTACATGCTGCATACGGCGGAGTTGTTAAATATGCTGCATGGAAAGATAGTTATGGTTACATAGTTATAATTTATCATGCATCTTTGGGTATTTACACATTTTACTGTCACTTGTCTTCATTTAACACCTCTGCCGGGAAAACGGTAAGTGCCGGCGATACAATTGCTTATGTAGGATCTACCGGGGATTCGACAGGCAATCATTTACATTTTGGAATTTGTACATGGTTAGAGAACTATTGGCCCAGAAGCTATATTAATCCAACACCGGGTGTGAATTATAATTATACATATGACCTTTCTCAGGTAGGCGGGAGTTCTTCCTCCTCTACAACAGTGAATATAGGTGAAGTGCCGTCTTCTAAAATTGTAACAGCATTTTCATCTTCAAGTGCACAAACACAACTCGATTTTATTAAGGCTCAATTTCCGTCAGGTTCTTATTTTTCAGACAGCGGTACAGCTTGCGTATCACATACAGACTGTTCATATGACGGTTCGTGTACGTGTATGTCATTTAATGGCGGCATTCAATCAAAAGGTTTTGCCGGATATGTTTTTTATTGCATGTTCGGTACAGCATTTCCTACATATGCCTCTTTACCCACAGCAGTCGATGATTTAACAAAAACAGTTATTCTTCGAGATTATACCCCCGGTTCAAACGGCGGGAGTACTGTTTGTGGTATGTTTGAAAGAAAGGCAATATTGGGTGATATAGTTATCGGGGAAATGGAAAGCGGAACAAGACAATGTATGGTAGTTGAGGATTTTAATTACAGCGGTATTAAATTCTATGCTTGTAATACCGTTGAAAATAACTGCCTTGTCAGTGAATATACGCTTACTTGGGAAGCTTTTGCAGCTACATACCCTGCAATGATATCAATTTACCGAGCATCCTCAAATTCAGAAAATTATACATATCCGCAAATTGTTATGAGCGGTAATGTTGCAGTTACTGGCATTTCTGTAACACCCGGGACAGCATCACTAACTGTAGGGCAAACATGTTCCGTGAATGTTTCGGTTATTCCTTCAAATGCAACTAATAAAAATGTGGGATGGGTTACTTCAAACAGTTCAGTCGCGACTATATATAATAATGTTATAACAGCAGTGGGAGAGGGCTCCGCAACTCTTACAGCAACGACAGAAGACGGATCTAAAACCTCTGCTTGCATTGTAACTGTAACTGCTGCTTCTCCCTCCGGGGCGCCGTCTGTTACTTTACCTGCAATGTCTGCAGGGCTTACACCATACTTAGTAACACCCTTTACACACTCAACGTTGCGCGACCAACTTAATGCTGTTAAAGCTAAATATCCTTCCGGCGCATCAACCTTCAGTTATTCTTGCGATAACGGTACGGGAAGTTGGGGCTTTATCTCATATGTTTCTTACTGTCTTTACGGATTGGTATATCCTACAACAATAACCGGAACGACACCCACTTCAAACTGGAATAAGACAGCTGATACAACAACAACACTGGCTTCTTCTTCCGATTGGTATCGTGTAGGTTATATTCATCCTGCCGATCTTCCAGACAGTACAGCTGCAACTGTTCCTGCTGCGGCTACAGGAGGTTATTTTTATCGTAATGCTTTACCTGGGGACGTTCTTATCATGCGAATGTCAAACGGATATAATTATGCCGGGCTGGTAGAAAGTTTTGATGCTTATGGCATAACAATTTACACATGTAACATACCTACATACTCACCGTCAAACGCAGTAAACGCTCTTAAATTTACTTGGCAAGGTTTTGTAAATGCCTTTCCCGGGCTTATTCAGATATATCGTCCCTCTGATATTAGGAAATATTATTACGCAAACGAGCCGACTCATATTGCAGCTATGACAGCCGGGGTTTTCACTCTGGGCAGCGGTTCACTTAATACCGAGGCTGAATATTTTGCAGACTATAATGGAATTCTTTCCACGCAATTTTCCACAAAAGGTTATATACACCCTGCAAATGAAATTGTAAATCTCGGAAATGTATCAGTTAATGTAGGTCAAACAACTACAGTTTCTTTCTATGTTTCAAATAATCTGTTTGCTAAAAACAGTTATAATTATCTTACCGGGCTTGATGCAAAAAAATGTTTAACGCTATCTTCTAATTCTGCAGAGGTAATAAAACTTGACTTTGTTAACTCCAGTTCTGTTTCATCTCTTTGTAAAGTAACCTTAACCATAAAAGGGTTATCAGTTGCAGGTTCTTCTACTGTATATGTAAAAAATGGATATGGAAATTTAGGAAAATTAGCTCTTTCTATAACAGGAACTGATGTCGCTGTTACAGGAGTTTTACTTAACAAATCAGCAACTGCTCTTACCGTAGGAAGCTCAGAAACTCTTACGGCAACAGTTTCGCCTTCCGAAGCAACAAATAAAAGTATTAGCTGGTCTACATCAAATAATCTTGTTGCAACGGTCTCAAACGGCCTTGTAACAGCTGTCGGGGCAGGCACAGCCGCTATAACTGTAACAACGGCTGACGGCAGTAAGACCGCTACCTGTTCTGTAACTGTTTCAAATCCCACCGTTTCGGTTAGCGGAGTTTCTATAAATAAAGCATCAACAGCCCTCCGTGTGGGTGAAGAAGAAGTACTTGTAGCAACAATTTCTCCTTCGAACGCTTCTAACCCAAATGTTCTTTGGTCAACATCGGATACGTCTGTGGTAACAGTTATAAACGGTAAAATAACGGCTGTTTCAGAGGGCACAGCAACGGTGTCCGCAATTACGGTTGACGGCAGTAAAACAGCAACATGTACGGTTACAGTGGCAAACTTGAATGTTGCAGTAACAGATGTTTCACTTAACAAAACGTCAACAGAACTGTACGTTGGGCAAACAGAGGCACTTACAGCAACGATATTACCTATAAATGCTTCAAATCAGAGTATTTCATGGTCGACCTCGGATGCTGCTGTAGCAACTATTTCAAACGGTGTTATAACGGCTGTTGGATCAGGAAAAGCAATGATAACCGTAACCACAGAAGACGGATTGAAGACGGCTGTTTGTGATGTAACAGTTCTTGTACCGGTGTCAGAAATCAGTGGTATTACTCTTTCTAATAGGTTATTAGGTGTTGCCGTCGGTAAAACATATTCATTATCTGCCTCTCTTTCTCCATTAGGAGCAGTCGCCAATGTTCAATGGTCTTCATCGAATACTTCTGTTGCAACCGTTACAAACGGCGTTGTCAGCGGCGTGGCAGCTGGTATAGCAACAATAACAGCATCTTGCGGCGGGTTATCAGTGTCAGCTACTGTTAAAGTTCACAATGCATGTTCTTCATCGCAGCCGAGGAAGATTCTTGATGTGTCATATTATCAAGGTAATATTGATTGGGCTGCCGTAAAAGCGGCCGGTTATGACGCGGCAATGATTCGTTTAGGGTTTACAGGATACGGGTCAAGAAAGCCTGTTTTAGATACTATGTTTACTCAAAATGTACAAAATGCAACAGCTGCAGGTGTTGATTTAGGTGTTTATTATTTTTCCGTTGCAATGACATTGGCAGAAGCTGATCTTGAATCGTCCTTTGTACTTGACACACTAAGTCAATATCCTGGGGTTTTTACATATCCTATTGCTTTTGATTTTGAATGGACTAATAGGGGTTATAACTCTGACGGAACATCATATGTTCAGAATACGGCATATCCTGAAGGTGGTCAGACAGCTCTGGGTAAACCGGCAGCTTCAGTATTAATAAATAGATTTTGTAAAGCAATTGAAGATGCAGGATATTATGCTGTTATCTATACATATAAAAGCTTTTTTGATAATTATATAGATGAAACTGCAATTTCTTCTATCGATCATTGGGTTGCTCAGTATTCTTCCACTTGTACTTATACCGGATCATCATACGGAATATGGCAATACACTTCAACAAACTCAGTAAACGGTATCTCAGGTAATGTTGATACTAACTATTGTTATTATAATTATCCTTCTATTATAATTAACGCAGGGTTGAACAAATTTGATAATTCATCTGTTACATCGGGTACAGTACAAACAAATGTACCTGTAACAGGCGTGTCTTTAAATAAAATGTCAGCCTCAATTACAGTTGGGTCTACAGAATCTCTTTTGGCAACAATTTCCCCGAGTAATGCTACCAATCAAAACATTATATGGTCAACCTCTGATTCTTCTGTTGTTGCCGTTTCAAACGGGACAATAACCGGTATTAAAGAAGGTACTGCGATAATAACCGTTACTACTTCGGATGGTGGAAAGACGGCTTCTTGTACTGTAGCGGTGACAGCTGAGGCAACAGGGTTTCCGTCAACACATATGCCTGTGATGTCCGCTGAACTTTCATCTAAGGTCGTCATTCCGTTCTCATACACAACACTACGTGAACAGTTTAATGCAGTTAAGTTACAATATCCGTCAGGGTCATCTACGTTTGACTATTTATGTAATAATAAAACCGGAAACCTTGGATTTATTTCTTTTGTATCGTATTGTTTATATGGTTTGTCGGCCCCGGATCTGGTTTCCGGGACAGCTCCGTTTTCTTTGTGGAATGCTACAGCGGACAATACGTTAGTTTTCCAGGCTTCAACAGATTGGTATAGGGTAGGGTATATACAACCGAATAATCTTCTTGATTCTACCGCAGCAATTGTGCCTGCGGCAGCAGTCGGTGGATATTTCTATAATAACGCACTTCCCGGAGATGTTTTATTGATTAAAAATTCAAACGGTGATACTTATGCAGCAATTTTAGAAAATTTTGATGCCTACGGAATAAAAATATACACTTGTAATATTCCAAACTATTCACCTGAAAATGCAGTAAATTCTCTTTCGTTTACATGGACAGATTTTGTAAGTATCTTTCCTGATCTTATTCAAATATATCGTCCATCAGATGCCAGAAAATATACTTATATAAATGAACCGACGCATATAGTTGCTATGAATGCCGGAACAATTACACTAGGAAACGGTTCTCTTAATACAGAATCTGAATATTGCACAGAATATAACGGAATTTTGTCAACTCAGTTTTCAACAAAAAATTATACCTATCCTGCTCTTGAAATAGTTGATCTTGGCGCCGTTTCCGTAAATGTAAACGGAACAACAACCATTACATTTAATATTTCAAATAATTTTTTCACTAAAAACAGCAACGGATATTTTTCAGAGGCTGAGGCCAGACAGTATTTTACCTTAAACACAAATTCAGCCAGGGTAACAAACGTTTCCTTTGAAAATTCTTTAGCAATTGATAGTCTATGTTGTGTAACTCTGGCAATAAAAGGATTGTCTGCAGAGAGCGGAACATCTGTGTATATTACAAACGGCTACGGAAATCTTGCAAAAATTTCACTTACGGTTATTGGTCAGAGTGTTCCTGTTACATCAATTATACTTAACAAAACAACTCTTTCACTTGTTCCTCAGAGTACGGAATATCTTATTGCTACTGTTATGCCGCAAGACGCAACAGATAAGCTTGTTACATGGTCATCTTCAAATAACGCTGTTGCAACAGTTCAAAACGGTGTAATTACCGCTGTTGCACCGGGGAATGCCATAATTACTGTTTCCGATTCAAATGGCGTTAGTGCTACATGTTTGGTAACTGTTGCGAATAAATACATAGTTTCAGCAAATGTGCACTATAATTATTCATCAGCCGGGACAGTTTCGGGTGGTGGCGAATTTGATGAAGGAACCAGTGTGACTATTACTGCTACAGAAAATGTTGGATTTGTTTTTGATCGTTGGATCGATGAAAATGGAAATATGATTTCAACTGATAAAGTTTATACGTTTACACTTACTAAAAATGTTTCTTTATATGCAATGTATATAGTTATCGCTGATCCGATTGTTACGGTTGATTATTTAAGATCTAAAGGTTCTGTAACAGGTCTTACACGGCTTGGCAAATACTCTGCCGGCTCTGAAGTTTCTCTTACGGCTGTGGCAAATAACGGTTATGCGTTTGGAGGGTGGTACATAAATGGGGTTTTGGTAGAGAGCAATGCCACATATACGTTTACAGCTACTGAAAATGTGAGGATATACGCAAAATTTAATTGATTTTAATGGCGCGCAATATTGCGCGCCATTAAAATTATTAAAAAATATATTTCATGCAAATTATGAATTTTAAACATATAACTTATTCGACGAAAAAAATATATATGTATTTTCCCGAAAAATAATTATTGGTAAAAATGTCTTGATTTTGGCAAATACTTAAGGTATAATATAAATGTCAATAATATATTACAAGAAAGAGGTTTTGCTTTTATGGACTCAAAAGCGGTATCGTTGTTTGGAAAACCAGAAGATGCTTTTTCACTCGGAATTCTTACAACTGAGGGTGCAAAGGAGATAGCGACAAAGATAAACGATTATCTTATGTCTTGGTTTTATACAGCACATCCGGAGGCTATAGATTACCCGGATGCTAAAAAATCTCTTTTAATTAAGGCTTCATGCCCAAGGTTTTTATCCGGTGATGGTAAATGCGTTTTAAACGAGACCGTAAGAGGCGACGATCTTTATATTGTCGTTGATGTCGGTAATTATAACTGTGAATATTCGATGTTTGGTAAAAAAGTTCCGATGTCTCCGGACGATCATTTTCAAGACCTTAAACGTGTTATATGCGCAGTAGGCGGTAAAGCACAGCGTATAAATGTAATTATGCCTATTCTCTACGGAGGGCGGCAGCACAAACGTTCTGCAAGAGAATCTCTTGACTGTGCATTGGCTCTTCAAGAACTTGAAAGAATGGGTGTAAGAAATGTTATAACTTTTGACGCCCATGACCCTCGCGTTCAAAATGCTACACCCCTTATGGGATTTGACAATGTTATGCCTTATTACCAGGTCTTAAAAGCTTTATTACGCAAAGTAGACGATCTTATTCTTGATAAAGAACATATGATGGTTGTAAGTCCTGACGAAGGTGCAATGAGCCGTAATATGTATTATGCATCAGTTCTCGGTATTGATTTAGGTATGTTCTATAAACGCAGAGATTTTTCTGTAATTGTTAACGGCAGAAATCCGATAGTTGCTCACGAATATCTTGGTTCGTCTGTTAACGGTAAAGATGTATTGGTTGCAGATGACATAATCGCTTCAGGTGAAAGCATGCTAAAACTTGCTGAAGACCTTAAAGAACAAGGTGCTAAAAGAATATTTATGTTTGCAACATATGGCATGTTTACAGAAGGACTTGAGAAATTTGAAAAAGCATACCAAGACGGTTTAATATCTGGAATTTTAACAACAAATCTCACATACAGAATGCCTGAATTGCTTAAAAAAGAATGGTTTATAGAAGTTGATATGTCAAAATATATTGCTTACTTTATCTTAGCCACACATCAGAATCATTCAGTAACAACAATCCTTGATCCCCATGCAAAAATAAAATCTTTGCTTAAGGATTACAGGGAAAAACACGGGCAGGCTTAATATGAATAGCTTTTTTGCGGTTATTAACCGCATGAAATACATAAATCGATGGGGTTTAATGCGCAACAGTGAGACGGAAAACTTGCAAGAACATTCTTTCCAGACAGCTGTCTTGGCTCATGCCCTTGCTTTGATTGAAAATCAAAAATTCGGTGCTGATATAAATCCTGAAAAAGCTGCTGTTATAGCTCTTTATCATGATAGCTCCGAAATTATAACAGGAGATATGCCTACTCCCGTTAAATATAGTAATGAAACTTTGACTTCTTCATATAAACAAATAGAATTCGAGGCAAGAAGTATTATTCTGGATAAACTCGAATCTGACCTTCAACCGTCTTTTTCAAATATTTTTAATTGTGAAGATTGTCCGGAATGGGTTTTTGTAAAGGCCGCAGATACACTTACGGCCTACATTAAGTGTATTGAAGAAATCAAAGCCGGAAATAACGAGTTTGTAGGGGCACGCGATGCTATTTTTCAAAAGCTTTCACAAAACAAACTTGAAAGCTTAAAATATTTTATGAATACATATCTTCCGGCGTATGAATTAACGTTGGACGAGCAATAAAGGAGCGGTTTTGGTTGGACTATTCAGAAGTATCTTTACAAAAGCATTATGAATGGCAAGGTAAAATTGAGGTTATAAGCCGTGTTGACGTTCAAACACGAGAAGATCTTTCTCTTGCATATACTCCGGGTGTAGCACGCCCGTGCTTAGAAATACAAAAAGATATTTCAAAAAGTTATGACCTAACACGTCGTTCAAACCTTATTGCAGTGGTTACAGACGGTACTGCGGTATTAGGTTTAGGTGATATTGGCCCTGAAGCCGGTATGCCGGTTATGGAGGGGAAATGTGCTCTTTTTAAAGAGTTCGGCGGAGTTGATGCCGTACCTCTTTGTATTAGGTCTAAAGATGTAGACGAAATTGTTCGTACGGTAAGCCTTATTGCAGGTAGTTTCGGCGGTATAAATCTTGAAGATATATCGGCTCCTCGTTGTTTTGAAATTGAAAAACGACTTAAAGATGCTTGTGATATTCCTGTTTTTCATGATGACCAACACGGGACTGCAATTGTTGTTGCCGCAGCCGTTTTAAATGCATTAAAAGTTGTAAAAAAAGAAGCTGATAATGTTACAGCCGTTATATGCGGTGCAGGTTCTGCAGGAGCAGCTATTGCACGAATGCTTATAAATATCGGCATAGGTAATGTTATTATGGTTGACAAGGATGGCATACTTTGTTCAAAAGACAAATTACTTTCAGATGCTCATAGAGATATTGCAGGTATAACAAATAAAAAGCATGTTTGCGGTTCCCTTGCGGATGCGCTTAAAGGTGCCGATCTTTTTGTAGGTGTTTCCGCTCCCGGTATTGTTTCAAAACAAATGATTGCTTCAATGGCAACTGATGCTATTGTATTTCCTATGGCTAATCCTGTTCCGGAAATTATGCCAGACTTAGCAAAAGATGCCGGAGCAAAAATCGTAGGAACAGGTAGAAGTGACTTTCCAAATCAAATTAATAACGTTCTTGCATTCCCGGGTATATTTAGAGGGGCACTTGATGTATTAGCAAACGATATAAATGATGAAATGAAACTTGCAGCTGCAAAAGCTATTGCAGATTATATTAAGCCTCAAGAGTTGTGTGAAGATAATATAATCCCTTCCGCTCTGGATAGGGGAGTCGCTGCCGCTGTTGCAAAAGCTGTTGCTGATGCCGCAATTAAAAGTGGAGTGAGCCGAAGATGAAAAAGCTTTCAGTCTTTTTAATTCTAATTTTAATAACTTCAGGCTGTAGTTCTACCTCAAATAAAACAACACAAGCAGACCTTGACGAAGCTGTTTTAGCGTATAAGCAGATAGTGGAATCCAGTAATTCTTTGCAAAGTATTATCTCTGAAAAATTAGGATCGGATCTTCAATTAATTAAAAAATGTGAATTAATATCTCAAAAGTTGAAAACGCTTGGTGATAAGTTTTCGGAATCCGAGTTGTTAGAAGAGCATTCATATATTGCGGCAATCAGAATGGAAATACAAAACATATATGAAGAGTATGAATTATTAAAGGAACAGACTCAGAAGAAAATAAGAGAACAAGAGCCTTTTCAACGAGAAAAATAAATTTACTGTGATATTTAAAACATTGTAAAAATAAGATGGATTATAATTAAGGCAAATAAGGATATTAACCTTATTTGCCTTAATTATTTAAAATTTTACAGTACTGTAGTATATTGTTTTCACATATTATTTATAAGAACTAAAACGTGCTTTGCCAAATAAAGTTCATATAAATGTTATAAAATAAATCCGAAAAAATTTCGAACCCAAAATTTAGCAATATTGCACAATGAAAAAAAATAGATTATTCAATAAAAAAAATATTAACCTTAAAAAACGCCATGGTTGAGAAGAAAATCGAATTTCGTCGAATTGACCTGTGTAATACATGTATAACATGTTGAAAAAAACGGAATGTCAAAATGCATAATTTAGTGTTTTGCTAGATGCTTTTATAAGGTAAAGTGCACAAAATACGTATTTTTTGTGATAACATCAATGCTTTTAACGTTGTTGAAGTTCCAGCTTTTTTCGTTGACAAGCCTGAACAAAAGTACTATAATATTATAGCAAATAGTGATATAAGCGGGCTTGTTGCCCGTGTTTAGTCGTTTTTTGTAAAAAGTTTCAGTGTGAAGAGGGTGTTTATTAATGCGAAAAAAGGTTATAGCGGGTATCTGTCTTTTAGCCGTATTACTGCAGATTTTTGCCGCTACAACATTCGCAGCAGAGGAAATCGACGGCGAGTTAAAGCTTGAAACTCCGTTTGTACCTGTTTATCTTGAAGGTTCATACGGAGAGTTTTTACAGAACAATGCCAGAACTCTCGACGATATTGATAATGTTGTCAATGTTGATGTTCCTAATCCGAAAGCGGCTTCCGATAACATAACAATCGATACCGTAGACGGAAGAAATAACGTTTTGATAACAGAGGAAACCGGATTCGTTGAATGGAAAATAAACGTTCAAACTGCGGGCCTTTATGTTCTTGGTGTGGATTATTACACAATCGAAGGAAAAGGCGGTAAAATTGAGCGTTCAATTTACATAAACGGAGAGCTGCAATATAACGAGGCAAGAACGGCTTGTCTTGACCGTAACTTTGTTGACCAACCTACCGGTCAGGTCGATAAAGATGGAAACGAGCTTTATTTTTACCAGGATAAAAGTGGTAATCAAACTCGTACAAAACAGGTGGAACTTAATCACTGGGTTGAAAACTATTATTTCCAGGATTCAAACGGTGCTTATACCGGCCCCTTAAAATTCTACCTTAAAAGTGGCGAAAATACAATACGAATAGAATCGGTTCGTGACAGAGTGGCTATAGAAAAACTTTATTTCTATACTGTTCCGGCAGATCGTTCTTACACCGATTTTTTATATCAACAGGAACAGCAGGGGTTTGTTGGCGGCGGAGATCAATTAATCGCCAAAGTTCAGGCTGAACATCCTTCACTTAAATCAGACTCAATGCTCTTTGCCACATTTGATCGTTCATCAGCTGCTACAGAGCCTCCGTCTCAGAGCAGTCTTAAGCTTAATATTATGGGCGGAGACAGATGGAAGACAATAGGGCAGTGGGTTGAATATGAGGTTAATGTACCTAAAGCAGGTCTTTATAAAATTGCTTTACGTTACAGGCAAAACCTTGCAGCCGGTCTGTTTTCGTCACGTGAAATAACTGTAAATGGCGAACTCCCTTATGCAGAAAGTGCAGGCGTTCAGTTCCCATTTAGCGGAAACTGGGGAGTTGTAACTCCTAAAGACGAGTACGGTGATGCGGTTTTATTTAAATTTAATGAAGGCATTAATACTATTCGTGTAAAAGCCGTTACCGGCGAACTTAATGATGTTGCTAACTCAATAGAAAACATTATACGTGCTTTGCAGGAAGATTATCGTAAAATTGCTGCAGTATTAGGAACCATGCCGGACAATATGGTTGTTTATGATGTTGAAGCAGAACTTCCCGAAGTTGTGGCAGACTTCCGCGCACAAGGGGATATGGTTAAACAAATCTATGCTAAATTAATTGGCGTTCTCGGTGAAGAAGGCCAGTTTACAGCACAACTTAATCAGATAGTTGACAACCTATATTATATGAATGATAATCCTTCATATATATCAGGTAGAATGAAACAACTTAATAATGATATAAGTTCATTAGGTGACTTTATGGCAACTTGTCGTGAACAGCCTTTGGAACTTGATTACATAATGGTAGCTGAAAAAGACTATGAACTTCCGGCTGCTGATTCTGATATTTTTGCATCTCTTGTTCACCAAGCTAAGATTTTCTTTGCATCTTTTTACACTGATTTAAATACAATCTCCGGCGACAGAAATAATGATAAATATGATGATTATGCTCGTATTTGGACTACTACGCCTCGTGACTATGCGATTATGGTAAGACAAATAATCGACAGGAACTTTATTCCCGAATACGGAATAGACCTGGATTTCCAATTATTCCCCGGTTCGTTGACCAACTCTGTTCTTGCCGGTGATGTTTGTGAAGCTATGATACAACAGGGGCCGGGAACCATACAAGATATGGCAGCACGACATGTTATTTATCCATTTAACTTCTTTGAAACGACGGAAAGAACATTTACAAATAAATTAACAGGTGAGACAAAAAGTATAACAGTTCCGGGCTTTAAAGATATTAAATCCCGATATCCGAATGATTTATTCGGCGGTGTTACGATTGAAATGGACAAGGACGAAACAACAGGTGAAGGAATATTTATGACATACGGTATTCCTGAAAACTTGAATTTCTCACTACTCTATTATCGTACAGACGTTTGTAAAGAATATAATATTCCTATTCCAAATACATGGGATGATTATTATACGCTTATACCTTTATTACAAAAATATAATATGAACATTGCTGCTCCTGATGCAAATGTATTGATATATCAGTACGGCGGGACTCTTTATAAAGATAACGGACGTTATTCAAATATAGACAGCGACCTATACCTTAACTTGTTTGCTAAGTGTAATGAATTTATTACTCAATATAAGTGTCCAATTGCATTTGATGCTCAAAACAGATTTAAAACAGGTGAAATGCCAATTGTTATGGGCGAGATCGGATTCTTCTCTACACTATCAATTTTCTGTCCTGAAATTAAAGGACTTTGGGCATTTGAAGTTTCTCCGGGCGTCGAACAGGAAGATGGTTCTATAAACAGAGATGTTGTTCCTGCAGGAAACTACACATTTATGCTTGCTGACTCTAAATATAAAGAGAACGGTTGGGCATTTGTTCAATGGTGGACCAATACAGCAACTCAGGTTGAGTACGGACGTGAGACTGAAAGCCTTGTCGGTCAGACCGGACGTTACAGCTCTGCTAACCGTGAAGCATTTATGTCTGCTCCTTGGAAATCTTCAGAGCTTGATGTTCTGCTTGAACAGCTTGACAATCTCAGACCTAAAGAGGTATGCTTTGGTGACTATCTGTCAGCACGTTATCTATCCTTTGCAAAAACAGAAGTTCTTGTTGAAGGTAAAGGCGACGGAAGAGAAACCATTCTTTCACATATGAATGAAATTAACAGAACAATTAAACAAAAACGTGAAGAGCTTAGACTTCCGGAATAAAGATAAGGGGGAAAGTTAAAAGTGAAAAAACAGCTGCTTAGCTACAAATTTAAGCGCAAGTTCAGAAATCTTGACCTTCTTTTCTTTTTAGGGCCGTATGCTGTAACATTTTTTGTGTTTACCATACTTCCGGTTGTGGTTTCGTACTTTATAGCGTTTACTCAGTTCAACACAATGGAATTTCCAGTCTGGGTAGGTCTTGAAAACTACAGACGTTTATTTCTTGAAGAGCAATACTTTATGCTTTGTTTGCAAAACTCTTTCGTACTTGCTTCAATATCCGGTCCTTTAAACTACCTTGTTGCATTCGGATTTGCATGGGTACTTAATGAAGTCCCGCCAAAGCCGAGAACCGTTTTAACTTTACTTTTCTATCTACCTTCAATGAGCGGCGGATTTGATGTAATAATGAATATGTTGCTCAGCTCGGACAGATACGGTTGGATAAACGGATTTTTGTTAAAGGTCGGTGCAATATCAGACCCGATACAATGGGGGCAAACAGAAGAAATAATGTTACCTCTTGCTATAATTCTTATGCTTTACGGGGCATTGGGCGCACAGTTTCTTGTATTCCTTTCAAGTTTGCAGGGTGTTGACCGGTCGCTTTACGAAGCCGGTGCAGTTGACGGAATCAGTAACCGATGGCAAGAACTTTATTACATTACTCTTCCGTCAATTAAAGGTCAATTGATGCTTAATGCAATCTTAACAATAACTGCTGCGGTTAATATTGGGGCTCCGGCACTTTTTGGAAATCCTACATATAATTATAAGTTGTACACTCTTTCAATGCTTGCCGGAGAATATTCCGGTCGTCTTGAAATGGGTTATGTTACGGCGATTTCATCAATTATGCTTGTCATTTCAGTTACTATAAACAAGGTTGTACAGTATCTGATAGGCAAAATAGGAAGATAGAGAGGGGGGACTATTCATGACTGACAGATACTCAGAACAAGAAGCAGCAAAAAATCGCAAGAGATTCAAGCTGTTTAAGAAAAAACCTAAAGTAGATGAGGAAGGCAATCCTATATACGTTAAAAAGAAGAAGCTTTATTCGTATCACAGGCTGAACAGAACCTTCTCAGGAGACCTTGCTTTAACGCTTTTCTTGTTAATAGGCGGTATATTCATGTTGTTTCCGCTTATATTTACAATAAGTAACTCATTAAAGCCTTTGCATGAACAGTGGTTGTTCCCGCCAAACCTTATTGTTAAAAACCCAACGTTCGACCACTACATAGATTTATTTAACTTTATGGGCAATTCACTTGTTCCTATGACAAAGTATTTGTTCAATTCCATATATCTTTGTCTTGTATGTACTCTTGTTACGGTTTTATCATGTTCAATGTGTGCATACGTTATATCAAAGCGTGAGTTCAAAGGTCAAAAGGCTGTGTTCAAGCTTATAGAGCTTTCACTTATGTTTTCAGCTCCGGCATCAGGCATTATCAACTATATAATAGTCGCTAACTTAAATCCGATAGACTCTTATTGGCCGTTGATAGTTCCGTGTTTGGCAAACTCTTTTTATATGTATATACTTAAAAACTTTATGGATACATTCCCTTCATCAATTCTGGAAGCTGCACGTATTGACGGAGCAGGCGAGTTCAGAATTTTCTGGCAGATTGTTATGCCTGGATGTAAACCTGCCTGGATGACGGTTATATTGTTTGCCGTTCAAGGGTATTGGGGAATGGGTACCGGTGCCTTCGTATTTAAGGAAGAAATGAAGGGTATTAACGCCGGTATAACAGCTATTACCTCTGTCAGCACACAGCGTGCCGGTGTTGCCGGCGCTGTCGGTATATTAATGATGATCGTACCTCTTGTTACATTTATTATTACTCAAAGTAATATTATGGAAACTATGACGACATCCGGCATGAAGGATTAAGGGGGTGCGATGATGAAAAAGTTGAAACTTATTTTAGTCTTCGCGCTTATCGGGGCTTTTCTTCTGGGGCTTAGTGCATCTTCTTTTGCACTTCCTATCAATGTAGATATGGTTGATAACTATTTTTATGATCAAAATAGAAATGCAGTTGCAGCCCCTGTTGCATACAGACCTATCGATGTTTTAGGTTTGTCATCATGGAAGCTTGATAAGTCATTTAATCCGGTTGATTCGTTTGTTTACGGAGAGTATCTTTATATTGTTGATAAAGGTGGCTCACAGATTCTTGTTGTAGATGAAGAATATAACATAGTAAAAAAGATATCTGAAATAAAAGATTCACCCAATTATACGGTTCCTGATCTTGATAAATATATCTATACCGAAAACGGTACACGTGAAGAAGACAGCAAAATGGCACGTGCAAATAAATATGCACTTAGAAATCCTGAAGGTATATTTATTACAAATGAAGGGGTAATGTATATTGCAGATACCGAAAATAGGCGTGTTGTTGTTTGTGATCTTGATGGTGTTTGTAAAAAGGTTTATCAGTCTCTTCGTATTGATGTTTTAGGTGTAACATTTGTTTTTAAGCCGGAAAAGATTGTTGTTGATAAATCCGAAACTATGAGTGTTATCGCTTACGGTGTTAATAAAGGTCTTATCCAGATTGATTCAGATGGTGTTTTCCAACAATTCTTCGGTGCCCCTGCAACTTCAATTCAAGTTACAGACTGGGTTTATGCTTTGTTTGCAAGTGCAGAGGATCTTGCGTCTCGAGTTAAAAACGTTGCTGCTGAATATGCAAGCATTACAGCTGACAGTAAGGGATTTATATATACTGTTTGCTCGGACACCTCAACAGGCGCTCCGTCGCTTCAAAAACTCAGTGCGGACGGATCAAACGTTCTTACTCAGGAAGAAGCAAGATATGCAGGTTATGGCGATTTACAAACATCTAAAGAAAGCAAAGGTACTGTTCTTATAGATGCTGCAGTAAATGAAGAAACCAACACTTATACAATACTTGATGCTACACTAGGTCGTTTCTTTACTTATGATAGTAGCGGACGCTTATTATTTGTAGGTGGCGGTGCAGGAAATCAGTATGGGCGTTTTAAATCTCCGACTTCTATTGTTTGCCGCGGGGACCAAATTGTTATAACAGATGCTGGTAACCAGACAATAACGGTTTATGAAACAACTGATTATGCTAAAAAAGTCTGCGATGCTATTACACAACATAAAAAAGGAAATTATGATGTTTCTGCCGAAGACTGGAATCAGGTCATACAGTATTATTCAAACATGTATATAGCTTATGAATCTCTCGGTAATATACAGGTAATAAAAGGCAGAGATGTTCCTGATGATCAAGTCGAACAAAAGATGGAATATTACTCCAAGTCTCTTGAGTATTTTAAACTTGCTGAATATAAAAAGGGTTATTCTGAAAGTTTTAAAGAGCTTCGTAACCAGGAGCTTTCAAAATACTTCACATTAATATTTATTAGTTTCTGTGTTATATTTGTTGGTATTATTGTTTTAATCTATGTAAGAAAATACCGTAAGAGCAGAGCGGAAGAGA
>QAKR01000011.1 GCA_003343705.1 Clostridiales bacterium
GGGTTTGTTTACAATACATTTATAAGCACCGCTAATTATAAATAGCACTGATAGTACTATTTTTATGACGGATATTAGTATGTTTGTAAATAAATTAAACATAATCTGCCCCTGACTTTAAAATTATTGTATTGATTATAGCATATCCAATAAACCTACGTCAATACATATTTACTACAATGATTTTCAATATACAACCACATTTACAGTCACATTTAACAGTATTTTGATAAATGATATTATTTCCTTACTATATAAATATGCAAAAAGCTATCAGCACGTCAAAAAACAAAACTTATAATTTAAAATAATATGAGAATAATAAGAACAAGGAGATGAAAATATGAGCATAATTTATTGGATAGTTATCGGCGCAGTTGCCGGCTGGATTGCAAGCATGTTTACCAAAAACAACCAAAACATGGGTGTATTGCTGAACATTATAGTCGGTATTATAGGAGGTTTTGTAGGCGGCATTATTATGAATCTACTCGGAGGGGCCGGAGTTACAGGATTTAACTTCTGGAGCTTGCTTGTGGCAACTGCGGGTGCAGTAGTATTTTTAATGATAATAAATTTAATAAGAAGAAAAGTATAAAAACCATACTTTTAGAATGTAAAGGCGCAAGGTTTAAAACTTTGTGCCTTTACTATATTTATTTTAAAATTAATATTTTATTATATTTTTACAATAATTTATTTTTGGAATTTATGACATTTATATGATTTATATAAAAACCACTTGACAAATGATATTTCATGTGGTATACTATCGAAGTATTCAAATAATATCTATGACCTCACATAAGCGGATCATTGCTATTTTCGATTTGCATATTATGTGAGTTTTATTTTATGGGTACAAATATATTTATGGAGGTACCCTACTATGAACAAAGGTACAATAAAATGGTTTAATTCTGAAAAAGGCTTCGGCTTTATTTCAAACGACAATGGCGGAGATGATATTTTCGTACATTTCTCAGCAATCCAAACAGAAGGTTACAAAACACTTGCAGAAGGTCAGAAAGTTTCTTTTGATATAGAAAAAGACCCGAAAAACAGCAAGAAATTAAGAGCAGCTAACGTTTGTATTCTCTAAATAAGATTATATAATTAAATTGCTTTATGAATGCAGTTCCAAGTATTTTTACTGGAACTGTTTTTTATTTATAATGATTTTTAACAACATGATAAAATCCCCATTTGGCTTATTTTTCACTTGTCTGCCTTATGCTCCTTGAAATACGGCATATTCCCCATTTTCTGCATTGTCAGATAAAAAACATATTCCAAAATTGTCAATTATCTTTAATGACAATTGACTATTTCTATAGATAAAATTCAACTTCAAACATAAGTTAACAAAATTTTACAAAAAAGTGTTTGTATTTAGCATTATAAAATAATATAATAAAGTAAAAATTGTAAGGGAGAGGTTTCATGAAGCCTATAAATATCGGAAGCAGACGAGAACTCTTTATAGATGATGAGTTGTTTTTGACAACTGATAACTGTAAATTCGTCCCACACCAACCCATTGCAAAAGAGATCGCAATACACAGAGACGGGATAGCGGATGACGCATGGACGTCATATTATACAATAATACATAACGGTGAAAAGTATTTGATGTACTACACCGCTCACGGCTGGCCCGGCATGAATGAAGGCGATTGGCCTCATCAGCATATTTGCCGCGCCGAATCCGATGACGGACTTCACTGGCAAAGGCCTAATTACAGCATTTATGAGTTTAAAGGCACAAAAGAAAACAATATTGTTTACTTGCTTGAGGGTGACCTTCTTGACAATTTCGGAGTTATGTATGACACTAACCCCAATTGCCCTGAAAATCAAAGATATAAAGCCTTAACAGAGCGTGTTTATGTCAGAGGCACAGCTGTTTTAAACGCTGTATTCTCCGCAGACGGTATACACTGGGAGGATCAGGGAACAGTTATAACCGACGGAACCTTCGACACCCTTAATACTTGTTATTACGATGAAGCAACAGGGCTTTACCATGCATATGTAAGAAGCTGGGAAGACCACGACCCCGGCAGAGGTATGGGCGAAACACGTCTTTTCCCGGACAGACCCTTAATGGCAAGAACAATTTCAACCTTTGTTTCAAAAGACTTTATCCACTGGGAAAAGGGTGAAAGGCTGGAATACGGCGAATCAAACTTATATCAGCTTTACACAAACAATATTGCACCTTATTACAGGGCACCCCATTACATATTCGGTTTCCCTACAAGATATTATGCAAGAAACGAAAGAAAACGTATGCAGTTTGAGCTGCCTACAGGCAGATTTCAGGGTGTGGGCTCCGGCCATGATATCATAACGGCTTCCGACGGCTTGTTTATGGCCAGCCGAGACGGTATTCACTTTAATCGTTTTGACGACTACCCCATTTTTCCCTCGGGAATTGAAGGAAAAGGCAACTGGATTTACGGCGACGGTTATTGTTCACACGGATTATATCAAACACCTTCAGACCGCCCGGAAGAACCTGATAATATCTCAATTCTTTGCCCTGATTACGGATACAACGGTGCTTTACGCCGCCATGAAATCCGCCTTGACGGGTTTGTATCACTCCATGCAGGTTCAAAAGAACAAATTATTAAAACCAAGCCCTTTATTTTTGAAGGCAACAGGCTTGAATTTAACTATAAAACAACTGTCGCAGGTTATTTTTATGTTGAACTTCTTGATGAAATCGACAACCCCATTGCCGGCTTTGAAATGGAAAACTGCGAAGAAATGTTCGGAGACACTGTTTCCAGAGACATTTCATGGAAAGATAATTTTGATGTTTCTTCTGCCCAAGGCAAAACTGTTTCCATGCGTATAAAAATGAGAGAGTGCGACCTTTACTCATTTATGTTTTACAATAAACAAGCGTAACAGTTAATATAATACAAATTAAAACCGTATAGGGTTATGTCCCTGTACGGTTTTTTTATGTATTAAATTAATTAAGTTTTATTATTTTACTTTTTGTTATCTGTAATTTATACTTAGCCAAAGAAAAACGAGCTCTGTATGCTTCGTTTATAATATTTACGCACATCTGTGCATTTTTTGGCTTGTCATACGATATTGTAACAAAGAAAATCGTCTCCACGCAAACCAATATATACGAGGTGTTTTGCAGTTTTGAGTGAGAAATTTTCTGTCGAGTCGCATAAAAAAAGCACAAGAATGCTAACGCAATTATTTTTGAGCATTTTTAATAATGAATAGGCCAAAATTAGCCACTTAAAACCATATTGTTTTCGACGCTTTTCGGCTTAAGCGCCGATTGAGATAGTGATAGGATTTGAGAGAATAGTTTTTACCTGCCACGGTAAAGGATGCAGGTGGGCTGTCGCCCGGCAAGCAGGATAACACAGACAGACAAAAACTATAACTCAAAAGATGCTATCATCTTGATTTGTGCTTAGTATTAGCCATAAAAATATTAAAAACCGGTACACCGCCGGCTTTTAATACCTCATTTTTCGTTTCTGTGAATTCCCTCTTGTTTTGGAATTTTATATAAGGACATTTAAACTATAATTATAATATCATTTTTAGTATTATAAATAAATTAATAATTGGATGTACTTTTGTGTTGCTTTTTGTTGCTTTTTGTTGTATAATATGGTATAATATGTTGGTAATTAATGGAATTTATATTAAAATACTGTTGTAAAGTCTCAAATAATCAGATCTTATCAAGAATTTTATATTAAAATATATTTTCTAATATAAACACCGGAGGTGGTTTTGTGGATGAAGTTTTAACAATATTAATTGTTGAAGATGACCAGGACGCATGTAAAAGATTAATTGAACATGCAGAAGAGACGGATGAAATATCAGTTGTCGGTGTTACAAACAATGAAGATAAAGCTATAGAATATATAAAAGACATGTTACCGCAGGTTGTAATCCTGGATCTTGAACTTACAGAAGGAAAAGGGAACGGGTTGAGTGTTTTACAAAATTTAAAATCTATAGATTTGTCATTTCAACCATATGTTTTAGTAACAACTAACAACACAAGCCCAATAACTTATGAGTTTGCCAGAAAATCAGGGGCAGATTTTATAATGTCAAAACACCAAGACGGTTATTCTGAAAAAGCTGTTATAGATTTTTTACATATGATGAAAACAGTTATACAAAACAAAAAAAACAGCACCGTACAAAAGAATGTTGTGACAGAATCGCCTGAATATAAGCGAAAGCGTATTTTGCGGCGCATTACCGCAGAATTAAACGCTGTAGGGATAAACATGAAATCTGTTGGTTATGGATATCTTGTTGATGCCATATACTTAGCCTTAACACAAGATTCACGAAACACCGCAAGCGTAATAGGCGAAAAGTACGGAAAAACAGAAAGCAGCGTAATACGGGGGATGCAAAATGCAATTAATCGAGCCTGGCGCCAGAGTGACATCGACGAACTGCTTATACATTACACCGCAAGAATAAACTCCGACAGAGGCGTCCCTACAATTACTGAATTTATATATTATTATGCAAACAAACTTAAAAATGAATATTAAAAAAACAAGCTCCACCTCAGTGAAGCTTGTTTAAGCCGAAGAGCGTCGAACACCATATAGTTTTGAATAGCGAATTTCCACCTATTCATCATCAAAAGTGCTCGGTATGCATTAAGAGTTAAATTAACGTCTGAATAAATCAAAAAACCAATCCCACATCAGCGTATCCTCCTCTCATTTGTTTTTCATGTATTTAGTATAAAAGAAATGAGAAGATTTTAATATTTATTATTGGATTGCACTTTCTGTGAAAATTTGTTATTTTTTGTTAGGGAGGTTATTCAAATGATTGAAACTGTTATTAAATATTTCTTTATTATGATGACAACATCATATTTATTTGTTAAATTACAAAATATTAAAAAGTCAAAAATGAATACAATGTATTCTGTTGTATTTTCCTTGGTTTTAGCTGTGATTATCTATTACCTAAGATTAAAACTTGCACCATTAAGCATAATCTTCCCCATAATCTTATTTGACCTTTTTGCAATTATTGTATATAAAAGCGGTTTCAACATAACAGTATCTGCTTCAATCATTTCATTCGGAATAAGCCATTTTCTTTTTGTTGCTTGTGCTTTTATATCCCTGCCTATAGGTTTTTTAATGGGGCCGGTTATAGGTTATGGCACAATGCTCAACATAATATCTCATACAGTTATAGGCATCTTTCAGCTGTTTTTTGCAGCTTTACCTTTTCGTTTTAAAAGATATAAAAACGGTATGCCCTTTTTGTTAAAACAAGGTGCCGGCGATATCATGGTCTTTATCTGTGTGTCAATCCTTTTTGTTACATCGTTTTTTACAATGCAACAAATGCAGGATATATATTTAATCATACCAATTTTTATTATAGTTTTATCAGGGCTATTAGTATTCTTTTATGGGAAAAGGCAACTAACCCAAATGTACATAAAAAGGGCAAAAGAGCGGGATTTATCTAGGATGGAAGAAGCCTTAAGAATTCAGCAAGAAGAATTACATGCTGTTATGAAAGAAAACGAGGAACTTTCTAAAATCATTCATAAAGATAACAAGCTTATCCCTGCAATGGAACACACAGTTAAGGAGCTGCTTGTAAACGAAAACAATCCTAAAAATATAATGCTTTTAGATACGCTTACCAAGATGTCCGCTGAACGTAAAGGAATTATAAACCACATTGAAAAAAGCGGCAAAAAAATAACATCAACGGATATTATTTCCGTTGACGCAATAATTGAATATATGTTAAATAAAGCAAAAAACCAAAAGACCAATTTAGAGTTTTTATTAAATTGCAATTTAAAAGATATGATTAATTCCGTTGTAAGTGAAAACGATTTTAACACCCTTCTGGCTGATATTTTAGAAAATGCGCTGATTGCAACAGCCGGACAAGAGTTAAAAAATGTTCTTCTGACTATCGGGGTTGAAAACGGATCATATTTCATTAATGTATCAGACAGCGGAATCCCATTCACCTCCGAAACCATAAATAATTTAGGTAAAAAGAGGTTTACAACACATAAAGATAACGGCGGAAGCGGTATCGGTATGATGACCGCATTTGAGCTGCTTAAAAAATATAAGGCAAGTTTTATTTTAAACGAATGCCCCGATGACACAGGCTACACAAAACAGATAAAATTCATTTTTGACAGCCGTGAGCAGTTTATTATTAAAACTGCCAGACAAGAACTAACCGAAAAATGCTCAAAAAGAAAAGACATATCATTTGTACTAAGTACAAATTAAATTAATTAGAAATAGATTTTAAATAATTATGAATTTTTCACTTCCCCGATTGATTTAAAACCTTTGCTATGCTATAATATTAAACTAGTGTAATACCTTATA
>QAKR01000023.1 GCA_003343705.1 Clostridiales bacterium
AAAAATGATAAGTGAAAAAATTCTTTCAATGTATAACAAACCTGTAGAAAAATGAAAAATATGTGTCCTTATAAAAAAATACTTGATTTTTGGCAAAAAATATGCTATAATACCCAAGTACGAATATGAAAAACGAGGGGGTGTTTAAATGAAAGAAGGAATTCATCCCGAATACGTAGACTGCACAATCAAATGCGTATGCGGAAACGAAGTTCAAACCCGTTCTACTAAAAAAGAAATACGTGTTGATATCTGCTCTAAATGCCATCCGTTCTTCACCGGCAAACAGAAGCTCATTGATACTGGCGGCCGTGTTGACAGATTCAAGAAGAAATTTAACATTCAGTAATAAAAAGAACTGCTATTTGGCAGTTCTTTTTTTTCTGCTATTAACATAATTAGCAAAAAAACAGAACCAGGTGAAGCCCTGTTGTTTTTCGTAAGATTATACTCATAATGTTACTTATTCGCATCAACTAAATCAAGTTCTATTTTATTTGAACTAAAGCTAATTTCTCCAACTTTATCCTCTGCCTTAACGCCGATATTTACAAAGGATTTAATGTCTGTTGTCGCATTGTATGTGAAAAGTCTATTTTTATCCGCAACAAATACCATATCATTGTTCATATTAGAATAATCAAACAAAACTACTTCTTTTATCGCGGAGTCGAAATATCCTACCATTGAACGATGTATTCCGGAACCCCATGAGTATGTAAAGTACAATTCCGGATATTTATCGTTATTCATATCAGATATTGCAAATGATACAACACCAAATCCCCCGAACCCATTGCCAAGAGGATAAATTTTATCATCGTATTCAAGATAACTTATACAGCTTTGATCGAATTTATAAATAGCAAATCCATATTTATTGGTTATGCGCTGAGGTGTTACCCTATAACATTCATCGTTATCGTAGCTTTCGGGCTGATCGTCTAATTTAAAGAGAAAATCTGCAACACCATCTTTAGTCGGCTGCATTTCAAATATAATAATTTCCTTTGTTTTATTATTTGTACTGCCACATGAGGTAAAGCTACCTACAACGACAATGAGCATTAAAAAGCCGAGTGTTTTTTTCATGACGCACTCCTTCTCATTATATAAATAACCCAACATAGATTATAAAACTGTTTTATTACCAAACATAAAATCAACCTTACTAAAGTTAGAACGCGCCGCAGTGTATCATAAACCGCAGCGCTTTAATTCTATCCTTTTTTCTGTGTTCTTACAAATAAAATACCTATTGTATGTTCACCGCAATGAGATGTTATTGTACATCCTGCAGAGGTCTCAATAATCTCTTTAAATATCCCCATCTCTTCAACGGCTTGGTGGGCAGCATCATAAAATTCTTGGTTTCTTGTAGGAGAAGTAATAAAAACTCGGTCAGGGACAAAAAGCGATTTATCTCCTGAAAGACGATCTTTTACATAAGTTTTAATCGCATCTTTAAACGATCCTCTATATTTTTTTCCTACATCCATTTTACCGTTTGTAACTTCGATACAGGGTTTTAATTTTAATAAATTTGCGCCTAAAACCGCAACACCAGAACATCTCCCTCCTTTATAAAGATAATCAAGCCTATCTATGATAAAACTTGCATCAACACACGGGATAATATCTTTAGTAATATGTTCTACGATTTGTTCAGGAGTCACATCGTCTTTCTGAGCCCAAACTGCCGCTTCAACAACGGAAAGGCCTATACCGGTAGAAAGATTAAAAGAATCAATAACATATACATTGCCGACTTCTCTCGCAGCTACTTCGGCATTATTAACAGTGCTTGAAAAACCTGAGCTTATTGAAATATGAATTACAGAGCTGCCGTCTTTAGTCAGTTCTGTAAAAAAATCAGAGAAAACACCAACAGAAGGAGCAGCAGTTTTTGGAAGAATCTTTGTTTTTTCTACAAATTCAAAAATATCTTCTTTATGAATGTTTATACCGTCAAGAAAGGTTTCTTCCCCCATTATTACATTAAGCGGTATGATCGAAATATTGTACTTTTTTAGAACTTCCGCCGAAAGGTCACAGGTTGTTTCTGCGGAAACTTTTATCTTGCCCATTATTATCGCTCCTAATAGTTTTATTATATATTATACAATATTTTTTGTTATACGTCAAGCCCCTCTTTAAATTAACGTCATATATGAAAACTTTTTATTAGCATATTGGCTCAATTATTGACTTTTACAATAATTTCTGTTATAATATATAATAAGTCTTTATACATTGAAAAGAGATAGTTAAATAATGTTACAACAAATTATTGAAAATATTGAACAAATAAATACACAAAAAGTTTTAAATGCTTTTCGAGAATGTAGGGTAAGCGAAGCTATGCTTCACGGAACAACCGGATATGGATATGACGATCGAGGAAGAGAAACTTTAGAACAACTATATGCAACGGTTTTTGAAGCAGAGGACGCTTTGGTTCGGCATACCTTTGTTAACGGAACCCATACTCTTTCAACTGTATTTTATGCGATACTCAGACCGGCAGATACACTCTATTCTGTTACAGGGGCACCTTACGATACATTATTACAGACAGCAACTCAAAGCGGAGGCGGTTCCCTTGCGGATTTCGGAATTAAATATAAGCAAACAGAAATAATAAATGATGAACCAAATTATGATGAGATTATAAAAACTTTAAATACAGATAACTCTATTAAGCTTGTTTTTATACAACGCTCCAGAGGATACACACAAAGAAAAACTCTTACGCTTTTACAAATAAAAAAAATATGTGATATAGTTCATCAAAATTCAAATGCATATGTTTTTGTTGATAATTGTTATGGTGAATTTGTGCGTGAGCATGAACCTACATATGTGGGTGCAGATATAATTGCCGGGTCACTTATTAAAAATCCGGGCGGTGGATTAGCACATACAGGAGGATATATAGCCGGTAAAAAAAACCTTGTAGAGCTTTGCGCCAACAGGCATACAGCTGTTGGAATAGGCAAAGAATGCGGTGCAACACTGGGAGAACTATCCTCTATGTTCCAGGGTTTTTTTATGGCACCTCATACTGTTGCTCAAGCATTAAAAACAGCTGTTTATGCAGCAGAAGTTTTTAGTGCAGAAGGTTATGAGGTTTCACCCCTTGCCACAGAAGAACGTGAGGATATAATTCAATCCATTGTCTTTCACAACAAAGAAAAGCTTTTAGCTTTTATGCATGGAATTCAAATGAATTCACCTATTGATAGTTATGTTACACCGGAGCCATGGGCTATGCCTGGATACTCACACGATGTTGTAATGGCGGCAGGAACATTTGTTTCAGGCGCATCAATAGAGCTTTCAGCTGATGCGCCGATAAAAGAACCTTATAGAGCATACTTTCAAGGCGGGTTGACATTTTCATCCGGAAAAATAGCGATAAACGGCGCACTTAAAGAGGTTAAGAAAATAATATGAAAACAGGAATAATAATAAATCATTCTTATCCCGGGTTTTACAACATGTCAACAACATTAAAAAAAGATCTGGAAAATCTGGGTAATGAAGTTTTTATATTAACCAATAAAGATGCTTTAATAAAAAGCGATGAAGAGCTTGATTTTGATAAATGTATATTTTTTGATAAGGATGTTCCTTTAGGCCTTCGCCTTGAAATGCTGGGGATACGATTATATAACAATATTGGATCAATAGAGCTTTGTGACGATAAAAGACGAACATACGAGCTTATACGTCGAGATTTTAAAACCCCTCTAACCTTCCCTGCACCGCTTTCATTCACAAATTCCAATTGCACAGATTTTTTAAACACAGTTGAGCACTCATTAGGTTTTCCGCTTGTTGCAAAATTCGCATACGGGTCATTGGGTAAAGAAGTCTTTTTATTAAATAATCGAATTGAACTGGATTCTTTTTATAATAAAAATTATAATACGCCCCATCTTTATCAAAAATTTATAAGTGAAAGCACAGGCAAAGATATACGCGTATACGTGATCGGAGGAAAAGCCTGCGCCGCTATGACAAGAGAAAACAGAAATGATTTTAGAGCAAACATTGCATTGGGAGGTACGGCAAAGCCCTTTGAGCTAAATCCAGATATTGCAGAGCTTTGTGAAAATGTCGCTTCATTACTCGGTCTCGATTTTTGCGGTGTGGATTTACTTTTTTCAGACGACGGGTACTATATTTGTGAAGTAAATTCAAACGCAATGTTTACACATATTTCAACTGTCACTAATGTAAATCTTTCACAGATTTTAGCTGAACATATAAACAATGATAATATTATAGATATAAAAATAAACAACATTTTATAGGAGGTGCTGCAATGCATAAAAACTATTCCAACGAACGCCCTGAATTAAAAGAGCTTACAGACATTTGCCTTCAATACGGGAAAATTGATCCAACACTATATTCACAATATAATGTTAAACGCGGTTTGCGTGATATTAACGGAAAAGGAGTATTGGCCGGATTAACCGAAATATCAGAAATACAATCACATAAAGTGGTTGATGATACAGAAGTTCCCTGTGAAGGAAAACTTTATTATAGAGGTATTGATGTTGAAGAATTGGTTTCCGGTTTTATTTCTGAAGATCGATTCGGATTCGAAGAAACGGCATATCTCCTTTTATTCGGCAAGCTTCCTACAAAAGACCAGCTTTCCGGCTTCTGTAATATTTTAGCTGATTATCGTGAGCTTCCAACTTCTTTTGTTAGAGATATAATCATGCAGGCGCCAAGCCGTGACATGATGAATACACTTGCACGCAGTGTTTTAACGCTTTATTCATACGATGACCGTGCTGATGACACATCAATTGACAACGTTCTTCGTCAATGTTTAGAACTAATCGCCCTTTTTCCCCTTCTTTCAGTTTACGGATATCAAACCTATAGCCATTATCATGACGGGAACAGTCTTTATATTCATCCTCCTCGCCCTGATCTTTCAACTGCTGAGAATATTTTACACATACTCAGGCCTGATAGTAAATATACAGCTCTTGAAGCAAAAATTTTAGATATTGCATTGGTCATCCATGCAGAGCACGGAGGAGGAAACAACTCAACTTTTACTACTCACGTTGTATCTTCTTCAGGAACAGATACATATTCTGCAATATCTGCGGCTCTCGGTTCATTAAAAGGGCCAAAACACGGCGGAGCGAATATTAAAGTTGTTAAAATGTTTGAGGACATGAAAAAAACGGTCAAAAATTGGACAGATGAAGAAGAAGTTTCTGAATATTTAAAAGCTCTTTTAAACAAAAAAGCTTTTGATAATAAAGGTCTTATTTACGGTATGGGTCACGCAGTTTATTCTCTTTCCGATCCACGTGCAAACATATTTAAAAATTACGTTAAAAGTCTTTCGGAAGAAAAAGGACGTCAAGATGAATTCGCCCTGTATTCTTTAGTTGAAAAACTCGCACCGGAAATTATTGCTAAAGAACGGAAAATATATAAAGGTGTCAGTGCAAATATTGATTTTTACAGTGGATTTGTTTACAGCATGCTTGATTTACCACCGGAGCTTTATACACCAATTTTTGCAATTTCTCGAATTGCAGGCTGGTCGGCTCATCGACTGGAAGAACTTATAAACGAGGGGAAAATTATTCGCCCTGCATATTTAAATATTGCACCGAGAATACCATATAAAAAAATTAACGACAGATAGAAATTTTTAACAAGAATATCCCCGCATAAGTTTTAAATAATACTATTAGAAATAGTAAAAAACGAAAGCGGGGATTCTCATATGGAAACAGCAGATTTTTCTGTTGATAAAAAGTATTGTCCGAAATTAGGGCGTAACGTAATTGTAAAAACAGATCATCGAAATTCAGATAAAAAAACTTGCCTTGATAACGAAGGCTGTACAGAAAACGATAAGTGTTTCGGTTAAATAAGAAAAAAAATAAACGCGCGGCCGAAATTAAGCCGCGCGTTATATAATATATTAATTAACCAAGACGTTTTTCAAGAGCATCAAGCTGTTCATACAACTCTTTCGGCATACGATCGCCTATTTTATTATAGAACTCACGAACGCCTTCTGCATCTTCTTTCCACAGCTTGTTGTCTACGTTAAGCAAATCTTTCATGACGTCAAGTGTGATACCGTCTTCTTCAAGACCTTCAATATCAATATCTTCTGCCTTGGGCATATATCCTATTGCTGTTTTCTCAGCATCAACTTTACCGTCACAACGGTCAAGGGCCCATAAAACAACTCTGAGGTTATCACCAAAGCCCGGCCAGATAAAGTGACCTTCGTCATCAAGTCTGAACCAGTTAACATTAAATATCTTCGGGGGATTAGGAATTTTCTTACCCATTGCAAGCCAATGTGCAAAATAATCACCCATATTATAGCCGCAGAACGGAATCATTGCCATCGGGTCACGTCTTACAACACCAACCGCACCTGACGCAGCAGCTGTTGTTTCAGAGGCCATAGAAGAACCAACATAGACACCATGTTCCCAATCAAATGATTGATAAACAAGCGGAGCAGTCTTTGCACGTCTGCCTCCGAAAATGATAGCATCGATAGGAACGCCTTCCGGATTATCGAATTCAGAAGAGACACATGGGCAGTTTTTAGCAACAGCTGTAAATCTGGAGTTAGGATGAGCACCTTTTTCGCCGGAAGCTGAATCCCACTTCTCACCTTTCCAGTTAATAGCGTTTGCCGGCGGATTCTTATCAAGACCTTCCCACCAAACAGTGTTGTTATCAAGATTATGAACAACATTTGTAAATATGGTATCTTTTTCAGTTGTATGAAGTGCATTCGGGTTTGATTTAAGATTTGTACCCGGAGCAACACCGAAAAAGCCGTTTTCAGGGTTCATAGCCCATAATCTGCCGTCTTTACCAACGCGAAGCCATGCAATATCATCGCCTACGCACCATACCTTATAACCTTTTTTAAGATAACCCTCAGGCGGTATAAGCATTGCAAGATTTGTTTTTCCACATGCGGACGGGAAAGCCGCACAAACATATTTTGTTGTTTTATCGGGATATTCAACGCCCAAGATAAGCATATGCTCTGCAAGCCAACCTTCTTTACGAGCTAAATATGAAGCTATACGTAAAGCAAAGCATTTCTTACCCAAAAGAACATTTCCGCCGTAACCGGAGTTAACGGAGAAGATTTCATTTGTTTCGGGAAGATGAACAATATATCTGTTTTCTTCATCTATATCTTTTCTAGCATGGATGCCTTTTACAAAATCTGCACTGTCACCTAAAGCATCAATTACGTCTTTGCCTACACGAGTCATTATAAGCATGTTTAAAACAACGTAAATGCTGTCTGTAAGTTCAATACCGATTTTTGAAAAAGAAGAACCGATTACACCCATGGAATAAGGAATTACATACATTGTTCTGCCTTTATAAGAGCCATCATAAAGAGCCCACAGTTTTTTCTTCATTTCTATAGGATCAGCCCAGTTGTTTGTAGCACCGGCATCTTCTTTTTTACTTGTGCAGATATATGTTCTGCCTTCAACACGAGCAACGTCGTTTACCGCAGTGCGATGCAAATAGCATCCCGGTAACTTTTCTTCATTAAGTTTAATCAGTTCGCCTGTTTTGCAAGCCTCTTGGCGAAGAGCGTCTGCTTGTTCTTTCGAACCGTCAATCCAGACGACATTTTCAGGCTTTACCAAAGTCTTGATCTCTTCAATCCAATCAAGAACAGCTTTGTTGTTTGTCATATCATTCTCTCCTTACTTAAAATCATTTTAATTATTATATATAATAAAATACTTATTATCTTATTTTATATTATAACCTCAAATATAGGCATTGAATAAACATATTTGTTTCAAAAACTAAAAAAATAGCATAAATATATTATAAATTAAATAGCTTGAATATATTCTAACATATTCTGCATTAAAAATCAATAGGTAAATATGAATTTTTAGTGTTTTTATTTTCATTTCCTGCATTTTTAATATATTATATAGTCATGGAGTAGTAAATTATGAATTTTCAAAAAGACCTAGACACCATTTTGCAATCTTTCAATCAAACTCACTCATTACTTTTGCATAGTTGTTGCGCACCATGTTCTTCATATGTAATAAGTTATTTATCTGAATATTTTGAAATAACCGTATTCTATTATAATCCAAATATATATCCACGTGAAGAATATGAAAAACGCAAAGAAGAACAAATTCGTTTTGTTACTGAATTTAAAGCAAAAAACAAGGTGTCGTTCCTTGATTGCGAATACAATTCTGATGAATTTTTTACAGTAGCCAAAGGGCTTGAAAACGAACCTGAACGTGGAGCTCGTTGTAATGAATGTTTTTTACTTCGTTTATCAAAAACAGCAAAAGAAGCAGAAAAAAGGAATTTTGATTTCTTTGCAACCACACTAACTGTTTCTCCACATAAAAATGCAGAAGAAATAAACCGTATCGGTTCATCTATCCCCTGCAAATCAAAATATTTACCTTCAGACTTCAAAAAAAGAGAAGGTTATAAAAAATCAATAAAATTCTCAGAAGAATATGGGCTTTACAGACAAAATTATTGTGGGTGTGTATTTTCTCAAGCAGAATACAACAACAAAAAATAAGGTTAGTCACTTTACTATAGAATCTATCTGTCTTTTCAGTATACGTCCAGCATGACTGTATTATCCTCTTTATCAAAGAAAACGCATTCTCTAAAATCTTTTAACTCTTTAAAAGTTTAGTAACTATTCAAAAAAAAATCGGAGCAATTAAGCTCCGATTTTTTTTATTCTTCACTAAATTGATCTTTACCTGCTCCGCAAAGCGGGCAAACATAATCGTCAGGAACATCTTCCCATTTTGTACCGGGTTCGACTCCGTTATCAGGGTCGCCGGCGGCTTCGTCATAAACATAACCGCAGAGATCACAAACATATTTTTTCATTTTTTACACCTCCGTAATTTAATATATAGTAATTTGCTTAAATCTATTATTTAATACAATAAAGATATTAATCATATAATAACACATTTTTCCATATTTGTCTGTTGTTTTTACAACAAAGTAAAATTATTTTTATTAAACTTTATAAGGCCTTCATCCCGCATCCTACACAACTCGGCGGACATCGCACTTCTATCAACAGAAAGATAATCGGCAAGCTCCTGGCGATTAAACTCTATAAAAAAAGAAGAACTTCCGGCTTTATCAGATTCAGCGGATAAATAGGTCATTAATTTTTCCCTGGTTGTTCTTTTTGTTATAAATTCTAATTTTAAAGACAATGAAGCAGCCTTTTTTGCCATTAAACACATCATATTATATATCAATGTTTTATGGCATATACAAGCATTCGCACATTGGGAAGAAAGTTTTTTCATATTAATAAAAACAATTTCTGTATTTTCTGCTGCAACCACTATTACAGGTCTGCTTTTCACAGAAAACTCCATTGCTTCGCCAAAGATTCCGCCCTTCCCTATCTTAGAGGTAATAGAACGATTTCCCCAATAATCATCATGGGTAATAAAAACACTTCCGCTTATTACTATTCCCGTTTTTACATCATTATATGACGTGTCAAAAATCGTTTCATTTTTTAAATATGATTTAAATTTAGCAGATAAACACTGAAGTATCTTTTCAATATCAGCAGTATTAATCCCCTTAAAAAGAGGACTGTCACTTACATCTCTCATATTATCTTATTCCTTTATAAATAAAACAAAGGTTTTTTATCTTGTCCGCCTTCTTTTTTTAGTTCTGTTTTTAGGATTAAACATAAATTGAAATAAAAACCCTGCAACAGCTAAGACAGCACCGACAACATAAACCGGCCAGTTAACAGCGAAAGAAAACAATGTAACAAAATAACCTGCAGCGTTAAATCCACCGCTTATTGAAGTAGTCCCGATAATCCAAGCATATTGGAATTTTACCACAAAAACAGCAACTATTATCCCCAGCACTACTGAAAGTATGTTTTTTATTATATTGCTATCAATCGGTAAAAGAGTTAAACCTAATGAATATACCATTGATAATGACCATATAAATAGCCCAAGTTTATATACTTTAAAAGCAAAAATTGAACAGATGACAGCAACAACAACGCCCATAATAATTGCATAGACAGTTGAGTTTTCACCTTTATAAACTAATCCTGTTACTATAAATCCAAGTAAAAAGCCGATAAAGAAACCTGCTAAAGATGACCAAAATCTGAAAAGCCGATAGCCGAAGAAGCAATTACATAAAGAAATTACCATCAGAACAACTGCCAGGCCTGTTGCGACTTGTTCCGGCTGAGAAATATTTATCTGAAATATTTCTCCGATTTTATTAAAAACCTCTGTTAAATTATTCATTTCTCCCTCCCGATTCACAGGATGTTATCGCATATAAAATTCCCAAGGAATTTGATTTGTAGACATGATTCTAATGTCCGTTCCGCGGTCGAATATT
>QAKR01000033.1 GCA_003343705.1 Clostridiales bacterium
TTAACGGTAAAAGAAAATGTTTTTATGTCTGATGAGGAACCCGAGAATTCAAATGAGATATTGGAGCAATCTCTTATAGCAAGTGATATATCAGAAAAATTTAAAAATATGCCTCTAAAATACGATACTGTTCTTTCACGTGAATTTGATGAGCATGGTACAATTTTATCAGGCGGTGAATATCAAAAAGTGGCTTTATCAAGAGTCTTTGCAAAAAACAGCGGTATAGTAATATTGGACGAGCCTTCATCTGCACTTGATCCAATTGCGGAATATAAAATGTATAAAAACATGATGGATGTATGTAAAGATAAAACAGTTATTTTTATTTCGCACAGATTGTCCTCGGCAGTTATGGCTGATAAAATATTCCTTTTTGATAACGGAAGAATTATTGAGAGTGGCACGCACAAAGAACTTATTGCCCTTAACAAAAAATATGCAGATATGTTTAATAAACAAGCTGAAAAATACAAAGCAAAAGAACCGGTTGCAGTATAGGGGGGATGGATTTGAAAAACATAAAAAAATATTTTAAAAATAATTTTTTAATGATCGGTTATGTATATAAATATATTCCTTCTTATATTTTTGTACATTTTTTTGCAGGTCTAATATTAAACATTGCAGGTCCTGTAATCTATATAAGTTTTACTAAAAACTTATTTGATACAATTGAGGCACTTGCAACGCAACAAGACCCTGATTTTAATAAAATTGTTATACTGTTTGTTGTTGTTATAACATATCAGATCATAGAAGATATCCTTAATCGGTCTTTAATTTATTTTAGGGATGTTTTTATAGCAAACAGACTTGAAGAGAAAATGCAGTCAATATTATATGAAAAAGCTCAGAGTTTAGACCTTGAACTTTATGATGACCCTGAATTCTATAATGATTTTTGTTGGGCAATGCAAAACAGTACTTCAAGAGCCGTTTCCTGTACGGATACTTTGATTGACTTTATAAGCCATTCTATTGCAATGATTGCAATATTCAGCATAATATTAACCCTTGACTGGGTTGCAATTGTTGTTGTTTGTATTTACGTTCTTGTTGACTATTTATTTAAAATAAAAGAAACAAAAAACAACTTTGAAAAAGAAGTTGACATGAACCCCATACAAAGAAAAATAGATTATATAAACAGAGTATTTTTTCTTGATACATTTGCTAAAGAATTAAGATTAACAAAAGTTTCAAAGCTTCTTTTAAAAAAATATGATAAAGCAAATGACGATAAAAAGAAATTACAGATGATAAGTATTAAAAAAAAGTTTAAACTTAATTTAGCCAATGATTTAGTAATAAGCATTTTATGGGAAATATTGTTCACGTCAGTTCTTGTCTTCAGAATAGTTGTTTCAGGTACATTGACAATAGGGGGAATGATCGCAACTAAACAAGCTGCTAACCAAGTTCGCTGGAAATTTTCAAAATGGCTATATAACATAAAATGTTTTCGTGAAAATGCAATCTTTATTGATAAGTTTAGATCCTTTATGGAAAGAGAATCTTGTTTTACTCCGAATAAAGAAGCAAAAGATTTTAATGAACCTTTTAATAAACTTGAGCTTAAAAATGTTTCGTTTACATATGCATCAAAAACTGAACCTGCTTTAAAAAATATAAATATGATTATTAATAAAAATGAAAAAATTGCAATCGTAGGTTATAACGGTGCAGGAAAATCAACATTAATAAAACTGATAATGAGATTATATAACCCACAAGAAGGTGAAGTTTATTTAAATGCAAAAAATATAAATGAATTCACCGGGGAAACATGTCGTAAAATTTTCGGTACAGTTTTTCAGGACTTTAAACTTTTTGCATTTAATCTTGCTGAGAATGTAGTAGTTGATGAATTTGACTCTAAAGATGAAAATGATGTAAAAACTGCACTGAAAAAAGCAGGCTTTACAAATAAATTATCTCAAATGCCAAAAGGTATTTATACTAATATTACAAAGGAATTTGATGAAGAGGGTGCAATTTTATCCGGTGGTGAAATGCAGAAAATTGCAATTTCAAGGACATTAGCAAAAAATTACGAATTTATTATAATGGATGAACCGTCTTCAGCCCTTGATCCGGACAGTGAATACGAGCTGAATAAATTAATGATGAATTCTGTTAATAATAAAACAGTAATATTTATATCCCACCGTCTTTCTACAACTAGAATGGCAGATAAAATTTATATGATGGAAAACGGAGAAATTATTGAATTCGGTTCCCATGATGAGCTTATGAGTTTAAATGGGAAATATGCAGAAATGTTTAATTTGCAAGCTGAGAAGTATTTGATTACTGAATAATAAATCTATTTCACAACTTTAGGCGGATATAGAGCATCTTTGTTATTACTTAATATTAAAAAAGTAGATTAATTGATGTCTGTAGTAAAATTTGATTTGTAATTGGAGTCATAAGGTGGAGTATGCGCGGAAATTTAAGCGATTATAAATATAAAATTCTTAAAAGAAGGTGCTATAATGTTAAGTATTTATGATTTGTATGATTTATCTGCAATCTATAGAAAAATCCGCTTATTCCCCGAATATGAATTAAACGATAAAATTCTTTTAGGAATTATAGATGTTTTAGAAAATGAATATTACAGTCATGAAGTTAATCAATTTCGAAATGAACTGCGCACAATAAAATCACTAGATAAGGAGATTTATCCTTTTGTTTGGACGGATAATATTTATGTCTATATTCCTTCATTTATGAAAGATAAAAATATATATAATATACTGATTAAATGCACCGAGCAATTATTAAGAGCTGTTGAGCAAAAAAATAATGAGAAGATTGAGGACATAACAGGATTTTTACATAATTTACCGATACTTGTCGCTAATAGCAATTTTGCTATACCCCGTAGCTTTTGGAAATCTGTTAAATATTACAGGAAAAAGTGGAACAATGATTTTCTTAAAGGTCGGGGCTTTAAAGATTAGTGTTTTACTAATCATGGCATTATTTATCTTTCAGTATAAACACAACCTTATTGATTTACGATTTTAAATATGCTATAATATTTGCAGTAGGAATTATAAGTTGCTAACAGGGCTGTTATATAAGTTTTAATTTTTTCTTATATTGTCAGCCTGCCATTGTTTACAACAGATGAGTTAAAAATTCAGTTTGCTGGGTTTTACAAAGATAGCTTATTGTATAATAGTTATATCTCGGACAGATAATATTTAAATCTGGAATATTAAATTTATAAGGAGTGTATGATGAAATTTAATCTTTTACATCCGGCCGATCAAATAGTTCAAATAATGAACCGTATATACGAAAGCGGATTAACAACTACCTCCGGAGGCAATTTGTCTATCAAGGATGATAACGGAGATATCTGGATTACGCCCGGAAGTATAGACAAAGGTTCTTTGACACGTAGTGATATATGCTGCGTGAAACCTGATGGAACGGTTATCGGGCCGCATAAACCGTCTGTAGAATTACCGTTTCATACTTCTATTTATGAAAAAAGGGCTGATTTAAGAGCTGTGCTGCATGCTCATCCTCCTAAACTTGTGGCTTTTTCAATAGTCCGGAAATTGCCTGAACTTAATATTGTTTCTAATTCACGTCGAACATGCGGAAGCCTTACCATTGCCCCTTATGCTGTACCCGGTTCGAAAGAGTTGGGAGAAAATATTGCTGCGGAGTTTGTAAAAGGTTTTAATATTGTGGTTCTTGAAAACCATGGTGTGGTTATCGGCGGAGAAAATTTATTTGAATGCTTTATGCGATTTGAAACTTTAGAAGCCACTGCAAAACTTCAAATTAATGCAAGCAAAATCGGGAAGATAAAAACATTTCAGGATTCCGAGCTTAATCTTTCGGCAAACCGTGACCATTTGATTATGGATGATTTTGTCCCTAACAGCCATAGTCCTGAAGAATGTGCTGCAAGACGTGATATGATAAATCTGATTAAGCGTTCATATCGTCAGGGGTTATTCGGGAGCACTCGAGGAACATATTCTACCAGGCTTTCCGACGATAGTTTCTTAATTACCTCTTACGGTGTAGACCGTGCATACATGACAGAGGACGACCTTGTTCTTATAAAAAACGGTATGAAAGAAGCCGGGAAGACTCCGTCGCGTTCTGTTAAACTGCATCAGTTGATTTATGAAAAGCATCCTGAAATTCGATCAGTCTTAGGTGCTGAGCCACCTCATGCAATGGCTTTTGCTGTTACAGACACCGAATTTGACCCGCGTACTATTCCAGAAAGCTATATATTACTGCGTAATATCCAGAGGGTTAGTTTTGCATCAGTATATGTAGACATGGAAAGGGTTGCCGACATGTTTTCTGAAAAAACACCGGTGTTGATATGTGAAAACAATCAGATACTTGCAACAGGCAGCTCTCTGTTAAATGCTTTTGACCGTTTGGAGGTCTGTGAAGCAACCGCAAATTCTATAATATCAGCAAGTGATATAGGTAAGATGGTTCATATTTCCGCAGATGAGATAAAAGAAATAGATAAAGCGTTTAATTTAAAATAAAATATAAAAAACTATTAATTAAAAATACAACAGCTACACCGTCAGATAATTCGATGTAGCTGTTAGTGTCTACTATTAAAGTTTCATAAATGTTATTACCTGTTCGGCAAACTCAGGTGATGCTCTTCTGAAATATTCCAGCACACGTTCTTGAATGCCCTTATTAGCATTCTTAAGTTCGACTGCAATATTATCACATAAATGGTCTTTTTCAACCTTGGTAAGTGAGTTGTAATGTTCTCCTGCTTGTGTGAAATCATCAGTTTTTTCTATTGGTATTCTGCAAACTTCACCTTCTACAAATGGGCCTATAACCTCAGGCTTGTTAGCAGCATAAGGTTGATTGTTCCCCAATGTGTTAGGGCTGTAATTTATTGGGCTCGGGTTGAAATCATATGTCATAGCTCCGTCTCTTTGGTTGTTAAAAACAGGTGAAACAGAACGGTTTATGGGAAGTTGTGCAAAATTAGGTCCGATTCTATGTCTTTGAGTGTCAAGATAAGAAAAGGATCGCCCCTGAAGCATTTTATCTGCAGAAAGCTCAACGCCCGGGACAATATTTCCGGGGCAATACGCCACCTGTTCCACTTGGGCAAAGAAGTTTTCAGGGTTTTTGTTTAGTGTCATCATTCCTATTTTAATTAGCGGATAAGCAACTTCATCCCATACTTTTGTGTCGTCAAGTGGATCGAACGCAAGATTTTGTGCGTCAGCCGGATCCATAATCTGAACACAGAGTTCGTATTTAGGGTAATTATTTGAAGCAATAGCGTTATATAAATCACGTGTTGCAATATCAGGATCTTCTCCAGCTAGTTTCTTTGCCTCATGACGGTCGATTGTTTCAATCCCTTGCATTGTTTTCCAGTGATATTTTATAAATCTTTTCTTGCCGCGCTTATCTACCCAAACATATGTATTTACGCCAAACCCGTCAACGTGACGGTAGCTTTTAATCGTTCCTCGATCAGAGTAGAGCCAAGTAATCATATGTGTTGCTTCCGGTGTAAGTGATATGAAATCCCAAAACCGTTCGGAGTTAATGATATTATTGTTCGGAGAAGGTTTAAGCGCATGGATTACATCGGGGAATTTTATGCCATCTCTTATGAAAAATACAGGTAAATCATTCCCTACAATGTCGTAAATACCTTCATTTGTATAAAATTTAACTGCAAATCCTCTTGGATCTCTTACTGTATCAGCAGAACCTTTAGAACCTACAACCGTAGAAAATCTTACAAATACATCTGTTTTTTTATTAGGTTTTAAAAAGTCTGCTGTGGTATACTCTTCGGCGTTACCGTAAGATTCGAAAGACCCGAATGCTCCGGCTCCTTTTGCGTGGACAACCCGTTCCGGAATACGTTCTCTGTCAAAATGAGCAATTTTATCTATTAATTGGATGTCTTGTAAAAGAACAGGCCCTTCTGGCCCAACAGTAATACTGTTTTTATCATTAGTAATCGGGCGTCCTAAACTATCGGTCATATCACTTTTTTTATTTTCCAAATCAGAAATCTCGTTTATTGGTTCAACAGGTACAACCGTGGGTTTATAAGCTTCGTTTGGTTTATACTGCTTAAACTCAACCTGTCTAAACTTCATCATTTCGTCTTTATATTTTTGTATCATCTCATTTGTGTTCTCTTCAAAATTATTATTGCCGTAATGCAAATATATCAACCTCTTTTCAAAAAAATAATTCTCTATAACCAGTATATTAAAAAAAAATTAAAATGATAATTTCCTGTATATTGTTGGGGTTTTTATTAATAATACTAATATTTAATGTTTATAATCAAATTTAAGCACAGGCTGCCATACAGCTTTAATAAAATTATTTATACCGAAAGGAGAATGGTTATGTCAACAGTAAAATTCAGTGTCAGTGCCAAAAGCGAAAACAGTACAAAAACAGTTGTAACAGCAAGAGATTTTAAAATGATTATTGATGAGCCTGCAAATTTAGGGGGTACAGACGAGGGAGCTAATCCTGCTGAATTTATTTTAGCAGCTCTTTCAGGCTGTATCAATGTTGTAGGGCACCTTGTAGCCAAAGAAATGGGCTTTCAGCTTAACGGGATGGAAGTTGATGTTGAAGGTGATTTAGACCCGGGGAAATTTTCAGGTCAATCAACCCAAGGCAGAGCAGGGTATATTGAAATTCGTGCAACAGTAAAACCCGATACAAACGCAGATAAAGAAACTTTGGATAAGTGGCTTAAGGCCATTGAAGACAGATGCCCTATGAGCGATAATATTTCAAACCCTACCCCCGTTCGGTTGTCAATCGGTTAAAAAATATACGATTATTGGAATATAATACCATTCGGCAGAACTAGCGTTCTGCCGAATTCCTAATATCTATATAAACATGACACAGTATGTACGTAAATAGTAAATATATTTGATAAAATGCTTAAAACAATAAAATAACACTTGCATGAAAAATATATAATACAAAAATGACATATAAAAAAAATAAAAATAAAAAATAATATTTTTATTTTTACGTAATTTTACTTGACATTTTTTGATAAATAAGTTATAATAAGTAAAATGTCAATTAATGTATAAAAATGGGGAACGCTAATGATCCTAACAATATTACTGACTTTTCTTTTTGCACTTATTAGAGGTTACAGTTTAAAAAACTTAATAAAAGAAAAGACCTTATATCCGTTTTTTATATTTGAAATCGTTCTTATAGTGTTTCAAATAAGTACATATTTTGGTATCTATATTTTTGTTCCTTTTGCTTCTGCACTCAAAACATTGTTTTTACTTTCAATGTTGTTGCCCTTTTTTAAGTACAAGCTGTTTAAAGAAGGGGTTATAGGTTCTGGGTTTATTGTAGCCGGAACTGTTATGAATAAAGTTGTTATGCATTATAACGGAGGGAAAATGCCGGTTTTCCCCAGTTTTTCTTATTTAACCGGTTATACAACACCTGAAATGCTCACATCCGGTGTGGACTCAATACACATTATGGGCGATGCATCAACAAAGCTTCCTTTTTTAGCTGATTTTATTGATGTCGGTTATTCAATCTTAAGCATCGGAGATATTTTTATCAGAGGTTTCGTATTTATTATGCTTTATGCGACAATTAAACGCACATGCAGTAAACGGAAGGAATTATAGACATGACACTGATTTATCAATTGTTGGTAGAGCTTTTAGCAAGAGGAATTTGGGAAGCAGGACTTTTTTTATATGGAACTCTTCTGTTGGCGGGGACAGAAATACCTAAAAGAAAATTTATTTTAACTGCTGCGGTTTTTTCATTAATAGCATTAGCTGTACGGCATTTACCTATTAGTTTTGGTATACACACAATGATAATTATAGTCTTCCTTAATCTTATTGTTATACTTTTATTTAATGTAACACTTGAGCAAACGATAAAATCAAGTGTAATTGTTACATGTATTATGTTTGCATTAGAAGGTTTAAATGGGCTTGTTCTACAACTTATAATTGGAAAAGAAGAATTTTTTAATATATGTATTGACCAAGTAAGTAAAGTATTATATTTCACCCCATCTATGTTTTTATTTTTAATTGTAATATATGTCATGGATAAAGTGCTCAAAAAAAAGAGAGGGGAACTTAATGCTGGACGAGATAAGTAAAAAAATTTCGGACAAGATTGCCAACAATACTAATGCCGATAAAAATCAAAGCGATGTTATTCACTATGGTGTTATGGCAATAATCCATATAACTGTTTTTATAGCTTTAATTTCAGTTTTGGGGATTATTTTTAATACTTTTATGCCTATATTAACAATATGTCTTTCAGCGGCATTTTTCCGCCAAAACAGCGGCGGCGCACATGCTGAAAGCTCTTTGTTATGTACTTCTATAGGATGTGTGGTTTGCTTACTTCTAAGTTTGTTTTGCAAAACATTGGTGGGGTGGAATATCCCTTTGTACGCTTATATAATTTTTGCTGCAGTCTCGGTATTTTTAGCTGTTTTAGCTACTGTTTTTTTAGTGCCTGTCGATACTCCGAATAAGCCGATAAAATCGGAGAAAAAGAAAAAGCGCATGAAAAGAAACAGTTATATTATATTATTTATTTATTTGGGTTTACTAGTAGTTGCTTTGTTTTTGGGAAGAAGCAATGTTGAATGGTTTTTATTTTTAGTATGCATGTGTTTTGGCATTTTATGGCAGACATTTATGCTTACAAAAATAGGCGGAAGATTTTTAAGCTTAATACAAGCCCCTTTTCTTAAAATCTCTTCTGCTATCAAACGAAAACCACGTAATTAATTGTGAAATCAAAGGTTTTAACCTTTGAAAATATAAAAAAAGGAGGATTTACACAATGAAAAAGATGTGGGCAGCGCTTGCTACAGTTGCTACAGTTATAGCAACATTGATGGCTACTTCCGCATGTTGGGTATTCATTTACCAACCTGAGGAACCTTCATGCCTTAGCGACAATGAAGATTAAGCATCATTAGGCAAGAAAAAAGCGGAGCACGCTATGAACGGGGCTGTTGTATTGGAAATTACACAGCCCCGCAAATAGCATAATTTGTTCTGCTTTATTGTTTTATTATTAAAAATGTGGTGGGTTATATGCCGAATAACGAAAAGAAATCGATGAATGTTCAATTAATTTTGAATTTATCTATTCTTGTATTTTCTATCATAGCTATTTTTGAGCATTTTCTTCTGGGGCTTACAGTTTCAGAAGCATTTACTGAAAATCTTGTTTTTGTTGTATGTGCTATTACTGCATTCCTTTTAATTTATATTTTATGGATTTTAACACAACGGTTTTTATACAGTAATTCATTATTACTGCGTATTTCAAATGTAGCGTTGTTTTTATTTATAAATTGTGCAACCATTATTGTAACAGGAGGGGCAGAAAGCCGTTTTAAATATTTACTTTTACTCTCAATTATGTCTGCTACTATTGAAGGCAGTCTTCCAATGGGATTATCTGTTTCTGTTATATCTTCTGTTTTTCTGTTTACTCTTGATTTGTTTTTTGCTTCAGGTGTACTTACTTCATCGGGAACAAATATAATGTTTGAAAATGACCTTATACTTTGTTGTATCTTTTTATTGCTTACATATTTAATAGGATATTGGATTAATATGAAAGAACAACATATTAATTCATTAAATGATATGGTTTCTAAAGATGGGTTAACAGATCTTTATAATTATAGGTATTTCAAAACCACAATTGATACTCTTTTTAACGATTATAAAAAATCAGGGAAGCCATTGTCTTTGCTGATAATGGATATAGACTGGTTTAAGAGTTATAACGATATTTACGGCCATGATAAAGCAAATGAAATTCTTCAACAAATAGGAAGAATGATGCTTCAAGAATTTCCTTCATATTGTATATGCTCAAGGTATGGTGGAGAGGAATTCGCTGTTATTTTACCCAACACAAGTTCCAGCCAAGCATATGATATTGCCGAAAAGTTCAGACGTATCTTTGAACAATATCCTTTTGAAGGAGAAAAATATCTTCCTCACGGGGTGTTAACTATTTCTATCGGAATTTCATGCATTCGCTCAAAAACTGAGGATTCAAAAGAGCTGATAGGAAATGCTGATGAAGCTCTTTACAAAGCGAAGTTTCTTAGGCGTAACAGGACTGAAATTTATACTTCATTTTCAGATGAATTTCGTAAATACTCAGCAGAACTTGATAATGCTCAAATTATGACAACAGTTAAAACACTAATTGCAGTTATAAACTCAAAAGATAAATATACATATCTTCATAGTGATAGGGTTTTTCATTATTGTGAAGCTTTTGCTAATTATATTAATTTAGACGATGAAAGAAAAAAGACCCTTGTAACAGCGGCATATATGCATGATATAGGGAAAATTAATATTTCTAAAAAGATATTATTAAAACTGGAAAAGCTTACAGACGAAGAATTTAACGAGATTAAATCACATCCGAATACCGGAGCTGATATAATTCAAAGTATACCGGAACTGGAAGAAGAAAGCATAATAGTACGTCAACATCATGAAAAATATGACGGAACAGGATATCCACAGCAGATTCAAGGTGAAAATATTTGTTATTTAGCCAGAATTTTAACTCTCGTAGATTCATATGATGCTATGACTTCCCAACGTCCTTATAAGCCAAGTTTAACTGAAGATCAGGCACAAAATGAAATCTTGCGGTGTAAGAGTATTCAATTCGACCCTGAGCTTGCCGATAAATTCGTTGAGTTTTTAAGAACAATGGATTAAATTATATTTTTTAAAGATATAGTATGAAATAATAAAACAGCCGTAGATTATTGCTTTACGGCTGTTTACATTTTATTTAAAATAATCTATAACGCAATATCCTTTTTAATATAACGCCAAAATCCAATTATTAAGCTTAAAATCGCTGCGCCTATGCCGATAAATAAAAGAACGGTATCTATTTTGGAGTCCGCGACAATATCCGAGGCTTGTGCATATGCAAAAGGTGTTATGTATTTTAAAAAATCAGCTTTTTCGCTTATGTTTGCAATTATATTCATAAAATAAAGCATTGCTGCAAACCCCAGCCCTACACCGATGCTTCCACGGCGCAAAAAGGCGGATATACCAAAGCATACAAAGGCTATTTCAATTTGTAAAATAGAGAATGCTATATGTAATAGTATAAATTCTTTGATTGCCAAATCCTCGCCTATTGCCGTAAAAGAAAGTATGCTTACAATTACAATAATAACGTTCATAACTGTTATTTGGGTAAACACAGATAACAGTTTTTGACAAAGTACGGAAAAACGACTTATGGGGTGCGTAAGTAAAAACTCTGCAGTGTGGTCTTTTTCTTCTTTTGCAAGTACTGATATTCCTATGAATGCTGCAAAAAATCCGCCGCCTATCCCTAAAATATTTCCACATTCGATTGCGTAAAAGCCCATTATCTCACCAAAACTGACTTTGTCCATTCCGAACGCTTGTGAAAATCCTCCCATATTTGCAAACATATCAGAGACGCCGTTCATCTCGTCTTTCATTTGTGGGAAGATTAAAACACATATCATTATCATAAAAGCTATTGCTCCGCCCCATATACAAAGAGCTTTAAAGCTTTGTTTGATTTCTTTTATAAAAATCGTCATTTTGTTTCACCGTCCTTTTTATAATAATGCATAAATATTTCTTCAAGATCCGGCTCCGCTATACTTATGTCATCAAATGGGATCGGTTCAATCTTTGAAAGAAACTGTTTAATATTTCCGTTATATAAAAAGCTTATACTATTCCCCATTATTGTTGGCGATTTTATTTCAATTTCAGCAGGCAGACTTACTGTGTTGTGTATAGTTATTCTATGCGTTCCGGTACATGTGAGCTTTTCAACGCTGTCGCAGGTGACTAATTCGCCTTCTTTTATAATAGCTGCTTTTTGGCAGTTACGCTGAATTTCCGATAAAACGTGTGAGGAAAGAAAAACAGTTGCACCTTCAGTGTTTCGCTCACGTAAGATATTAAAAAATTCCTTTTGCATTAACGGGTCGAGTCCGCTTGTGGGCTCGTCAAGAATATAAAGAGTCGGTTTATGTTGTAAAGCGCAAACTATAGAAACTTTCTTACGATTGCCCAAAGACAACTCTTCAATGCGTTTTTTTGTATCAAGATCAAGCCTGTCACAAAGAGTTTTTGCTTCATCAGTACAGTTCGTTTTGTAAAGCTTAGCAGATAATTCAATCACATCTTTAACTTTCATATTGTTATAGAATATTGCTTCGGAAGCCATATAACCTATCTTATTTAATATCTCGGTGTGGTTTTTAATTATATCTTTACCGAAAATTGTTGCTCCGCCGGAAGTAGGGAAGATAAGCCCTAAAAGCGTTCTGATAGTTGTGCTTTTTCCTGCTCCGTTAGGCCCTATAAATCCAAAAAAATCGCCTTCGTTTATATTGAGATTTAAATTTTTAATTCCTCGAGAACGCCCGTAATACTTTGTGAGATTTTCTGTTTTAATAACTTTAGGCACCGTAAACACTCTCCATTGATCAATTTGTATAATTCTATCATAATAAATAAAAATATTCAATAGCATTATAAATAATCATTGGCATATTTTACAAGTCATAAAAATTTTACAAATAAGGTATTGACAAAAGCATTTAAATGATATATAATACTTAATAGAAACAATTCCGAATAAGGAGGTAACATGGATCAATCATTAAAACGAAATACAGTACAGCGTGAACTTGTGCTTAATGCCGTACATTCACTTGGCAATCATCCTACTTCGGAACAAGTCTATCTATATATTTCTAAAACACATCCGTCAATAAGCAAAAGCACTATTTACCGTAACTTGGATAAATTATGCGAAAACGGAGAGTTGTTGCGTGTCCCTGTTACTCAAGGTGCATTTCATGTAGATCATACATTGAAACCTCATCATCATATGTGTTGTAAACGCTGTGGAAAGGTTTATGATGTTCAAACTAATGAAATAGGGGACTTAAAAAGGAATATTACAGATACAAACGGTTGCTTAATTACGGACTATTATGTTGTATTCAATGGGCTATGCCCCGAATGTAATAAATTAAATGAAAATTAAAATTTATGGAGAGAGGTATTTTACAATGGAATTAAAAGGTTCAAAAACAGAAAAAAATCTTATGGCTGCTTTTGCAGGAGAAAGCCAAGCAAGAAATAAATACACATATTATGCTTCAAAGGCAAGAAAAGAAGGCTACGTTCAGATTGCTAATATTTTTGAAGAAACCGCAAATAACGAAAAAGAACATGCAAAACTTTGGTTTAAAGCTCTTCATGGAGACGAAGTTCCTACAACAACTGCAAACCTTGAAGATGCAGCAAACGGCGAAAACTACGAATGGACAGATATGTATGCGGAATTTGCTAAAGACGCAAAAGAAGAAGGATTTACAAAGCTTGCATATTTATTTGAAGCAGTTGGTAAAATTGAAAAAGAACACGAGGAAAGATACCGTAAACTTCTTGCAAACGTTGAAGGCGGGCTTGTCTTCTCAAAAGAAGGCGACGCTGTTTGGCAGTGCTCTAACTGCGGACATATCGTGATCGGTAAAAATGCTCCGGAAATCTGCCCGGTATGCGCTCATCCCCAGGCATACTTCCAAGTAAAAGCTGAAAATTATTAAGAATATATTGCGAGCGGCGTGTCAAACGCCGCTCAGTTTTTATTTGTAAAACTGTTAATAATAAAAGTTTTATTGGTTTTAAACTATATAATTGGTTCTATTTACCATATTTAATATTAAAATGCTCAGTTCACAAAAAGTTCGTTAAATTCTATGGGATTAATAAAAAAAATAATGCATAAGGTATTGCAATTTCGAGGAAAATGTGATATAATAGTCAAGCATGGCAAAAGTGCAATTGCTCAAAGGTTGCTGAAATCCGCCTCTTAAGGTGGGGCGGCAGGTAGTTTTGAGTAAAGTTTTCCACAGTGATGGATGACGCCGAATTTAGTTGATGTAAGGCAAGATGGCTTCCTTATTATATAAGGGCCATAACGCTTACTTTACCACTCGACACTGTTTTATGGTTCGGAATAGCTGTTTGCTGTTTCGAATTTAATTTTTTACATGAAACGCACGGCTGAGTGTTCGGTTTTCATCGCCAACAAATTTATTTAATTTTTAGGAGGCGAAAGCTAATGGCAACAGCAAAGGCAAAAGAGAAGATAAGAATTCGTCTGAAGTCTTACGATCACAATCTTATTGATATGTCGGCTGCAAAGATAGTCGAAACTGCAAAAAGATTTGGTGCTCAGATTTCCGGTCCTATTCCTCTTCCAACTGAAAGAGAAATCGTAACCATTTTAAGAGCAGTTCACAAGTACAAGGATAGCCGTGAACAGTTCGAAAGCAGAACTCACAAAAGAGTTATCGATATTATTAAGCCCAGCCAAAAGGTTATTGACGCTATTGCAAACGTTGAATTACCCGCAGGCGTTGACTTTGAATTGAAACTCTAATTTAATTATTTGCCATGTAAGAAGGTTTTAATAGTTCCCGCAATGAAAACTATTCCCTTACCGTAAAGCGGTATGCGGTCAAGTTGGCAAACGCCAACCAATAACCGAAAGGAGTTTTAACAATGGAAAAAGGTATTATCGGCAGAAAAATCGGGATGACCCAACTTTTCACCGAAAACGGCAGCGTCGTTCCCGTAACAGTAATTGAAGCGGGTCCGTGTGCGGTAGTCCAAAAGAAAACCGCTGAAAACGACGGTTATTCATCAGTACAGCTCGGCTTTGAGGACATTCGCGAAAAGCTCGTTGTAAAGCCCCGCAAAGGTCAGTTTGACAAAGCGCAGGTAGCTTACAAGAGAGTTCTTAAAGAACTTAAACTCGACAACAGCGAAGAGCTCAACGTCGGTGATCTTATTAAAGCAGATGTGTTTGTTCCGGGCGACAAAGTCGATGTAACAGGCGTAAGCAAAGGTAAAGGTTACCAAGGCACAATTAAGCGTCATGGTTTCCATACTGGTCCTATGGCTCACGGTTCCGGTTATCACAGACACCAAGGTTCAATGGGTGCGAACACTGATCCTTCAAGAGTTATGAAGGGTAAAGGAATGCCCGGTCACATGGGTTCGGAACAAGTTACAATACAAAACCTCAATATCGTTAAAGTCGATGTTGAAAACAACCTCATAGCAATAAAGGGTGCGATACCCGGTCCTAACGGCGGTCTTGTAGTAGTTAAAACCGCTGTTAAGAAAAAAGCGTAAGGAAGGAGGACAATTAAATGATTAACGTAACAGTATACGACATGAAAGGCAAAGAAGCCGGAACATTAGAACTCAACGAAAGTATTTTCGGCATACCCGTTAATATGGTTGTTCTTCACGAAGCAGTAAAGAATTATCTTGCCAATCAAAGACAGGGTACCCAGAGCACACTAACCAGAACTGAAGTCAGAGGCGGCGGTAGAAAGCCGTGGAGACAAAAGGGAACTGGTAGAGCTCGTCAAGGTTCAACGAGAGCTCCTCAGTGGACACACGGTGGTGTTGCGCTCGGTCCTAAGCCCCGTTCATACAGATTTTCAATGAATAAAAAGGCAAAAAGACTTGCAATGAAATCTGCGTTTTCCGCTAAGGTTGCAGACGGCAGCATGATCGTTTTGGATGCTCTTACATTTGACGCACCTAAGACAAAAGAAATGGTAGCCGTTCTTAAAGCACTTAAAGTAGAAGACAAAGCACTTGTTGTTATTCCCGCTCCTGACGCTAACGTTGTTAAGAGTGTAAAGAATATTGAAGGTGTAAAAACACTTTATGTAAATACATTAAATGTTTATGACATAATGAAACACGACAAGTTCATTGTTACAAAAGAAGCGATAAGCAAAATTGAGGAGGTGTACGCATAATGAAATTTGCACAGGATATCATATTGGCCCCGGTTATTACCGAGCGTTCAATGTCAATCATTCGCAGCGAGCGTAAGTACACCTTTAAGGTTGCCAAAGACTCAAACAAAATAGAAATTAAAAAAGCGATAGAAGAGTTGTTCAAGGTCAAAGTTTCTGCAGTAAACGTTATGAATTGCGACGGTAAGGAAAGAAGACAAGGTTACACCAAAGGTAGAACCAGTTCTTATAAAAAAGCAATCGTAACACTTACTCAGGATTCTAAAACGATCGATTTCTTCGACAGTCTTATGTAAAGGAGTAAAAGATTATGCCTATTAAAGCTTACAAACCGACTACTCCTTCCAGAAGAGGAATGTCAGTTCTGTCGTTTGAAGAGATAACAAAGAAAACCCCTGAAAGATCTCTTCTTGCGCCTATTAAAAAATATTCCGGTAGAAACAACACCGGTAAAATTACCGTTCGTCATCAAGGCGGCGGAAACAGAAGAAAGTACAGAATAGTGGATTTCAAAAGAAATCTTACAGATGCTCCCGCAACTGTTATCGGTATCGAATACGACCCGAACAGAAGCGCAAACATCGCACTCATTCAGTATGAAAACGGCTCAAAGGCTTATATAATTGCCCCTCAAAAACTTACTGTAGGCGATAAAATCGTTTCCGGTAAAGATGCAGACATTAAGCCGGGCAACTGTATGCCAATCGAGTTCATCCCCGTTGGTACATTCATCCACAATATTGAACTTTATCCAGGTAAGGGCGCACAGCTTGTAAGAAGTGCTGGCATGGGCGCACAGCTCATGGCAAAAGAAAACGGCTATGCTCAGGTAAGACTTCCCTCCGGTGAAGTTCGTATGATAAGAATTAACTGCAAAGCCACAATCGGTGTCGTTGGTAATACAGACCACGAAAACGTTAAAAGAGGTAAAGCAGGTAAAACCCGTCATCTCGGCGTTCGTCCTACTGTTCGCGGCTCGGTCATGAACCCCTGCGATCACCCGCACGGCGGTGGTGAAGGTAAATCTCCGGTCGGCAGACCCGGCCCTGTAACTCCGTGGGGCAAGCCCGCACTTGGTTACAAGACTCGTTCCAAGAAGAACAAGTCAAACAAATTTATCGTAAAACGCAGAAATGCGAAATAGGAGGTGCTTAGAAGATGGGAAGAAGCGTTAAAAAAGGTCCTTACGTCGAGGCTTCACTTATGAAGAAAGTCGTCGATATGAACAGCAAAAACGAAAAACGTGTTTTAAAGACATGGTCAAGAGCATCTACAATATTCCCCGATTTCGTAGGGCACACCTTTGCGGTACATGACGGAAGAAAACATGTTCCTGTATATGTAACTGAGGATATGGTTGGTCATAAATTGGGCGAATTCGCTCCCACACGTTTGTTCCGCGGTCACGCCGGTTCGAAAACATCGAACAACGGTAAGTAAGTCGCTGATAGGAGGATAAAAAGTAATTATGGAAGCAAAAGCTTATTTAAGAGACCTTCGCATTACCCCGAGAAAGGTCAAAATAGTTCTTGATCTTATCAGGAACAAACCTCTCGGTGAAGCGTTGGCAATTCTTGAGCATACTCCGAAGGCGGCCTCCGAACCGATTAGCAAGCTTGTTAAGTCGGCAGCGGCCAACGCGGAGAACAATCACAGCATGGATGTCTCTAAATTGTACGTAAAAACTTGTTTCGTAGATCCTGCGCGTATGCTTAAACGCACAATGCCCAGAGGCAGAGGAAGCGCAGACAGAATTCTGAAGAGAGCATCGCACATCACGATGATTCTCGCAGAAAAAGAATAAGAAAGGAGTAAACACAGATGGGACAGAAAGTAAATCCACACGGTCTTCGTGTAGGCATCATTCGCAATTGGGACTCCAGATGGTTTGCTCGTGACGACAAGTTCGGAGACCTCGTTGTTGAAGATGATAAAATCAGAAAATTTATAAAGTCTAAAATCGCATCTGCGGGTATCCCGAAGATAGAGATTGAAAGACTTGCCGGTGACAGAGTGAAAATATTCATTCATTGCGCAAGACCGGGCGCAGTTATTGGTAAGAACGGCCAAGAAATTGAAAAGCTCAGAACAAGTCTTCAAGCTTTGATTAAAAAGCCCGTTTCTCTTACTATAGCAGAAGAAAAGAGAGTTGACCTCAACGCACAGCTTGTTGCAGAGAGAATCGCTCTTGATCTCGAAAAGAGAATATCTTTCAGACGCGCAACTCGTCAAGCAATTGACAGAGCTATGAAAATGGGCGCTAAAGGTATAAAAACATGCGTATCTGGCCGTTTAGGCGGTGCAGAAATCGCAAGAACGGAGCATTATCATGAGGGAACAATTCCTCTTCAGACACTCCGTGCAGATATTGATTACGGCTTTGCTGAGGCGCACACGACTTATGGTCGTATAGGCGTTAAAGTTTGGATTTACAAAGGTGAAATCCTCAATGCCGGCAAGAAACTTGAGACAAGGGAGGATAACCGCAATGTTAATGCCAAAAAGAGTAAAATATAGACGTGTTCATCGCGGACGCATGAAGGGCCTTGCCACAAGAGGCAATAAGATTACAAGCGGAGATTACGGTCTTGTAGCTCTTGAACCGTCATGGATCACTTCCAACCAGATCGAAGCTGCCCGTATCGCTATGACGCGTTACATCAAAAGAGGCGGTAAGGTTTGGATAAAAATCTTCCCCGACAAACCGGTTACAGAAAAACCTGCTGAAACACGAATGGGTTCCGGTAAAGGTTCTCCTGAGTACTGGGTAGCAGTTGTTAAGCCGGGCAGAGTAATGTTCGAAATGCAGGGTGTTGCTGAAGAAGTTGCAAGAGAAGCTATGCGTCTTGCAAGCCACAAGCTCCCGATTAAATGTAAATTCGTTAAGAAATCCGATTTCGAAACGCTTTCCGATGGAGGTGACGCGTGATGAAAGAGAAAGAATTAAAAGAGTTAAAAGCCATGACTGTGGCTGATCTCGAAAAGAAGCTTAAAGACCTCAAAGAGGAAATTTTTGCTCTTCGTTTCCAGCACGCGACCAAGCAGTTGGAAAATCCTATGCGCATTACAACAGTGCGTAAGGACATCGCCAGAGTAAAAACCATTCTTCGCGAAAAACAGATCAACGGTTGATGAAGGAGGTTTATAACGATGAGTGAAAGAAATCTTAGAAAAGTAAGAACAGGCAAAGTTGTTTCAGATAAAATGGATAAAACCGTCGTAGTTGCTATAATGGAGAATGAAAGACATCCTCTTTATAAGAAAGTTATGAAGAAGACTATCAAACTCAAAGCACACGACGAAAACAATGAATGCAAAATCGGCGACAAAGTTACGATTATGGAAACAAGACCGCTTTCCAGAGACAAAAGATGGCGTCTTGTTAATATAGTCGAAAAAGCAAAATAGTTTTGCTTTACGTGCGTTTTCCCGAAAGGGCGCGAAAGCGAGTACGAGTTAATAAAAGCGAAGTAACAAAAAGGAGAAATTCTTATGATTCAACAACAGACTTATCTCCAGGTTGCCGATAACACAGGCGCAAAGGAAATCATGTGCATTCGTGTTTTAGGCGGATCAGGGAGAAAATACGCTAACATCGGTGACGTTATCGTAGCCTCGGTCAAAAAGGCCACACCGAGCGGCGCTGTCAAAAAAGGTGATGTTGTCAAAGCTGTAGTTGTACGCAGCGTTAAAGGCATGCGCAGAGCAGACGGCTCCTACATCAAATTTGACGAGAATGCCGCAGTTATAATAAAAGACGACAAAAACCCGCGTGGAACCCGTATCTTTGGGCCCATTGCCAGAGAGTTAAGAGATAAAGAATATACAAAAATTCTTTCTCTTGCTCCCGAAGTACTGTAAGGAGGTAGCGTCATATGAATACATTACATGTTAAAACAGGCGATACCGTACAGGTTATCTCCGGTAGAAGTAAAGGCGGAAAAGGTAAGGTTATGGCTGTTTCTCCGAAAGAGAACAAAGTTATAATTGAAGGCGTAAACAAAGTTACCAAACACGTCAAACCCAAGAAGCAGGGTGAAGTTGGCGGAATCGTTGAGGTTGAAGGCCCTCTTTATGCTTGCAAGGTTATGCTTGTTTGCCCTAAATGCGGCAAGCCGACCCGTGTAGGTGTTAAGGTTGAAACCAAAGGCGATAAACAAATAAAAACAAGGTATTGCAAAAAATGCAATGCCAAAATATAACAACGGAGGAGTAATAGAATGTCAAGATTAAAAGAAATGTACGTTAAAGACGTTGCTCCCGCGTTGATGAAAAAATTTGAATACAAAAGCGTTATGCAGATCCCGAAGATTGACAAAATTGTCATAAATGTAGGCTGCGGCGACGCTAAAGACAATTCAAAGGTCATTGAAAATGTAATAGGTGAGCTTGGTATTATAACAGGGCAAAAAGCTATTGAATGTAAGGCAAGAAAATCAGTCGCAAACTTCAAACTCCGTAAAGGAATGCCAATTGGTGTTAAAGTTACTCTTAGAGGCGCTAAGATGTACGAGTTTCTGGACAGACTTTTCAACATTGCACTCCCGAGAGTTCGTGACTTTAGAGGAATAAACCCCAACTCCTTCGATGGCCGCGGAAATTATTCTTTCGGTATTAAAGAACAGTTGATATTCCCTGAAATCGATTTTGATAAAGTCGATAAAGTCAGAGGTATGGACATAATGATAGTGACAACAGCAACCCGCGACGAGGATGCAAAAGAGCTTCTCGAATTGATGGGCGCACCGTTTGCCAAGTAAGGAGGAGATCATTAAAATGGCTAAAATGTCAATGAAATTAAAGCAACAGAGACCGGCAAAGTATTCTGCCAGAGCTTATAACAGATGCAAGATCTGCGGAAGACCCCACGGTTATTTGAGAAAGTACGGAATATGCCGTATTTGTTTCAGAGAACTTGCTTATAAAGGTCAAATCCCCGGCGTTAAAAAGGCAAGCTGGTAAAAATAAATCAGGAGGTAGCTCGATATGAATACAACGGATCCTATTGCAGATATGTTGACACGTATCAGAAACGCAAGTTCTGCTAAGCACGAAAGCGTTGAAATTCCTGCGTCAAACATGAAAAAAGAGATTGCTCAAATTCTTGTTGATGAAGGATACGTTAAATCCTTTAATGTAATCGATGACGGAAAACAGGGTATTATCAAGGTCTTCTTGAAATACGGTGTAAACAAGTCAAAGGTTATTCAAGGTATTAAACGCGTTTCTAAGCCCGGCTTGCGTATGTACGTGGGGAGCAAAGAAGTTCCGAAGGTTATGAGAGGACTTGGTATTGCGATCGTTTCAACATCCAAGGGTATCATGACAGACAAAGCCGCACGCAAAGAAAACGTCGGCGGCGAAGTTTTAGCGTTTGTATGGTAAAAAAAATCGGAGGTTAACAAGATGTCAAGAATTGGTAGAAAACCTATTAATATACCCGCCGGTGTCACAGTTACGCTGGCGTCCGATAATACGATTACCGTTAAAGGGCCTAAAGGTACTCTCGAACAAAAGATGAATGCCCAGATGGCTATTAAAATAGACGGAGACGTAATTACGGTTGAACGTCCGTCCGAGGATAAGCTTCATCGCTCCTTGCACGGCTTGACAAGAACCTTGATTGCAAATATGATTGAGGGCGTAACAAACGGTTACACAAAGTCCCTTGAGATTCAAGGTGTCGGTTACAGAGTTCAAAAACAGGGTAACACAGCTGTTTTAACAATTGGATATTCTCATCCGGTTGTTATAGAAGAAATTCCGGGTATCAGCATTGATATTCCCAATGCCACAACAATTGTCATAACCGGTGCCAATAAACAAAAGGTAGGACAGTTTGCTGCAGAGATCCGCAGTAAGAGACCGCCCGAACCGTATCATGGTAAAGGTATCAGATACGCAGGCGAGCGTGTAAAACTTAAAGCGGGTAAATCGGGCAAAAAATAAACCGTAAAATAATGCTCTCAAGGAGGTTCACAAGTTAGTTATGGTTAGCAGAAAAGATTCCAACAAAGCAAGACTTCAAAGACACAGACGTGTCCGTGGCAAGATCAGCGGAACCGGCGCTTGCCCCCGTCTTAACGTTTACAGATCTTTGAAAAATATATATGCTCAAATTATTGATGACGTAACCGGTAAAACTTTGGTCTCGTATTCGACGGCCAGCAAAGAGTTTAACGGCTACGGCGGAAACAAAGATGCAGCAAGCCTCGTAGGTAAAAAAATCGCCGAGCTTGCAAAAGCAAAAGGTATTGAAGATGTCGTTTTCGACAGAGGCGGTTATTTGTATCACGGAAGAGTAAAAGAACTTGCAGAAGGCGCCAGAGAAGGCGGCCTAAAGTTCTGATGAGTTTAAGGAGGATTTATTAAACAATGTACGACAAAATTGACGCATCTACATTAAATTTGACCGAAAAGCTCGTTGCACTTAACCGTGTTTCAAAAACTGTCAAAGGCGGTAGAAAAATGAAGTTCTCCGCACTGATAGTTGTCGGTGACGGCAACGGCGTGGTCGGTGTAGGTCTCGGAAAATCAATAGAAATTCCCGATGCAGTAAACAAGGGAATTGAAGATGCAAAGAAAAACCTTATTAGAGTAGCCACAAAAGGCACATCAATTCCCCACGAAATCGTTTCAACATACGGTTCAAGCCTTGTTGTAATGAAACCGGCTGCAGAAGGTACCGGCGTTATTGCCGGCGGCGCTGTAAGAGCCGTTATTGAAATGGCAGGAATTAAAGATATAAGAACAAAATCTTTGCGTTCACGTAATCCGCAAAACGTTGTTCAGGCAACTATTAAAGGCCTTTCAGAGCTTAGAAATGCCGAAGAGGTTGCTCAGACAAGAGGCAAGACAGTAGAAGAAATATTAGGTTAAGGAGGGTAAATCAATGCCGACAAAAAAGAAATCAGGTAGTGAGGCTCTTAAAATTACACTCGTCAAAAGCCTTATAGGAAGGCATAAGGATCATATCGCAACAGCGAACTCCCTCGGTCTTCGTAAGATTGGCGACAGCACAACCCAACCTAAGAATGAAGCTACCGTCGGAAAAATCAACAAGATTAGTTATCTTATAAAAATAGAACAATAAGGAGGTGCATCGCGATGAAATTGTCAGATTTGAAGCCTGCCGAAGGTTCAGCTCAAGAAGCATATAGAAAAGGCAGAGGCATCGGTTCCGGCAACGGTAAAACAGCAGGTAAAGGCCATAAAGGTCAAAACGCTCGCTCTGGCGGAGGCGTAAGACCCGGCTTTGAAGGCGGCCAGATGCCCCTTCAAAGACGCTTACCTAAACGCGGCTTTTCGAATTATCCGTTTAAAGAGGCTTATCAGCCGGTAAACATCTGTGTACTCAACGATTTTGATGAGGGCGCAGTAGTAACAGCTGAGGAGCTTTATGAGAGAAACATGATAAGCTCGAAAAATAAGCCCGTAAAAATTCTCGGCGACGGCGAACTCGAAAAGAAGCTAACCGTTAAAGCGGAAAAGTTTTCCGAGTCTGCCAAAGCTAAGATTGAAGCGGCGGGCGGGAAAGCTGAGGTGCTGTAAAAAATGAGCATTTTTTCAACGCTCGTTAATGCTTGGAAAACCGCAGACCTCAAAAAGAAAATAGTTTTCACATTCGGTATTTTCATTCTTTTCAGAATAGGATGCCAACTCCCTGTTCCGTTTTTAAATGTTGAAGCGATACAGAATTTCTTCAATCCTCAAGTTGGTGGATCGATGACAGAAAGCCTTTTGGGTTATTTCAATATGCTTTCAGGTAACGCTTTGGCGCAGGGCACAGTGTTTGCTCTTACTGTACAGCCGTACATTAACGCAAGCATTATTATACAGCTTTTGACTGTTGCTATCCCTTATTTTGAGCGTCTTCAAAAAGACGGCGGCGAAGAAGGAAAGCAAAAAATTAAGCGCATTACAAGATGGGTTACCATCGGAATCGCTCTAATCCAGTCATACGGCTACTATACAATTCTTCGTTATCAAGCTAAAGCATTGTTGTATGATCCTTCAACAAATCCCCTTGCAGGTTATATGTCAATGGCTTTGATAATACTTCTTCTCGTCGCAGGTTCTTGCCTTGTTATGTGGCTTGGCGAATCTATTGACGAACATGGTATCGGTAACGGTATCTCAATGATACTTTTTGCAAGTATCGTTTCCCGCGGTATCGACCTTCTCTATTACTGTATTGCACTCTGTTCCGGTGCTGCAAATAAAAACGGCACAAGCGAATGGTGGATTGTTCTTATTATCGTTTTAATGGGACTTTTAATGGTAACATTCATAGTCTTTATGGACGGTGCAGAAAGACGTATACCTATACAGTATGCAAAACGTCAGGTCGGCAGAAAAATGTACGGCGGACAAAATACGTTCTTGCCTATTAAAGTGGCAATGACAGGTGTTATGCCTATCATCTTCACTTTTGCAATCGTAGGCGTTCCCGCAACGATTGCCCAGTTTTTAGGCGAATCAAACGGATTTTATCAGTTTGTAAAAAATTATTTTTCACAAACATCTCCCGCTTATATTATTCTTTCGTTTATACTTATTATTGCGTTTAATTATTTTTATATCGCAATTCAGTATAATCCAGTGGAAATTTCCAACAACATTAAAAATAATGGCGGTACGATCCCCGGTATTCGTCCGGGCAAACCTACAAGCGACTTTATCGTAAAGAGCCTTAACAAAGTTACTCTTTTCGGTGCGCTTTTCCTTGGTGTTATCGCTATTGTTCCGTTTATTTTACAGATCATATTCCCTCAGGCTCAAGGTCTTGCGATAGGCGGTACATCTATAATGATTCTTGTAAGCGTTGCGCTTGAAACAGTTAAGAAAATGGAAAGCCAAATGCTCATGCGTCATTATAAAGGTTTTCTTGAATAAACGCAGGATTAAAGAGGTGAGTACGCTCACCGAGCCCACCTCTTTTCCTCACTTTATTTGAAAGGATTTTTTAAACAGATGCTTAACTTAATTTTACTCGGTGCTCCCGGTGCAGGGAAAGGTACTCAGGCAGTTATGATTTCCGAAAGATACGGAATTCCGCAAATATCAACAGGAGCAATTCTTCGTGAAGCGATTGCCGATAAAACTCCTCTGGGAATTAAAGTTGAATCCGTTATAAAAGCGGGCGACTTGGTTGCTGATGATGATGTTGTGGCAATTGTCCGTGACCGTCTTAAAAAAGACGATTGCAAAAACGGATTTATCATGGATGGGTTTCCGAGAACTATACCTCAGGCTGAAGCTTTTGATAAAATGCTTAAAGAAAGCGGCATTGAAATTTCAAAAGTTATAAGCATTGAAGTTAAAGATGATGACATTGTCAGCCGTATGTCCGGCAGACGTGTTTGCCCTATATGTGGTGCATCTTACCATACAGTTTTCAGTAAACCGAAAGTTGATGAAAAGTGCGATAAATGTTTTGCTGATCTGCAAATTCGTGCAGACGACAAACCGGAGGTTGTTCTTGAAAGACTTCAGGTTTATCATAAGCAAACTGCTCCTCTTAAAGATTACTATCAAAAAACAGGTAAGTTGGTTCTTGTTGAAGGTCAACCTGAGATAAAAGATACAACAGAACTTGTTAATAAAGCATTGGAAGCGTAGAAAATGATAATATTAAAATCTCAAAAAGAGATTGAACTTATGCGTAGAGCAGGTAGAATTACTGCTGAAGCTCTCGCGGCCGGAGGCGAAGCCGTAAAGCCGGGTGTAACAACAGCGCATATTAATGATGTAATCGAAAAGTATATCAAATCAAAAGGTGGGAAACCTTCCTTCAAAGGTTATGGCGGATTTCCGGCAGCGGCTTGTATTTCAATTAATGAAAAAGTCATTCACGGCATCCCTTCCCACGAAACAGTTATTGCAGATGGAGATATTGTAAGTATTGACGTCGGTGCGTTTATAGGCGGCTTTCACGGCGATACAGCAGCGACCTTTGCTGCAGGAAACGTGAGTGCCGAAGCACAAAAGCTAATTGATGTCACGAAGCAGTGCTTTTATGAAGGAATTGCATATGCAACAGCCGGCAACAGGCTCGGCGACATCGGAGCTGCAGTCTCCGACTATGCTCATAAAAATGGTTTTACCGTTGTTTATGATTATGTCGGACACGGGATAGGAACGCATCTGCACGAAGACCCTTCTGTACCCAACTACGGGGTTAGAGGGAAAGGCGTTCGCTTACAAAAGGGAATGACAATTGCGGTTGAGCCGATGATTAATCAAGGTGTTCCCGATGTAAAAGTTCTTAAAGACGACTGGACGGTTGTCACAAAGGACGGTAAGCTTTCTGCTCATTATGAGCATACGATTGCGATAACGGATGGCGAACCGTTAATACTCACATCTCTATGATGGATACGTCCATTTGGCATAAACGAAGTGAAAGTTTGCGAACTTCTCGAGTTATGCTTAGCAACGATTTGATACGGAGGAATTATGGACACTGTAAAAAAAGGTTCTGTAGTTGTGTCGGCAGCCGGCCGTGATGCCGGAAAACCGTTTTTGGTTGTGAATTGTGACGACGCATATGCATACCTTTGCGACGGCAAAATAAGACCTGTCGAAAACCCGAAAAAGAAGAAAATGAAGCATCTGCGTTTTATGAGCAAAGAAGTAAGCGAAAAACTAACTTTAAAACTCGAAAACAACACCAAAATCGAAAACGCTGAAATTCGTAAAGCATTATCGAAGTTCCTATAGGAGGTACTTTAATGGCAAAAGAGGGCTTGATTGAAGCTGATGGCGTGGTTGTAGACATTCTTCCGAACACACGTTTTATCGTGGAGCTGGAAAACGGTCACAAGCTCACGGCCTATGTCTCAGGTAAATTAAGAGACAATAATATTAAAATTCTTCTCGGCGACAAAGTCGTTGTGGAGATTTCTCCATATGATCTCACAAATGCGAGAATAAAATGGAGAGGTACAAGATAATTAACAATACCCGAAATTTAAGGAGGTTTTTGAAATGAAGGTACGTCCTTCCGTAAAACCCATGTGCGATAAGTGCAAAGTAATTAAACGCAAAGGCAAAGTAATGGTTATCTGCGAAGACCCCAAACATAAACAAAAACAAGGTTAATTGGAGGTAAAATAATGGCTCGTATAGCAGGTATAGATTTACCCAATGCCAAAAGAGTTGAATACGGTCTTACGTATATATTCGGCATCGGCGTAAGCAAATCCAGAGAAATTCTTAATGCAACAGGCGTCGATCCCGACACAAGATGTAAAGATCTTACAGATGACGACGTTTCTAAGCTTAGAGATTATATAGACAAAAACGTTCAGGTTGAAGGTGACCTCAGACGTGATGTTGCTCTCAACATTAAACGTCTCGTTGAAATCAGCTGTTACAGAGGCATACGTCACAGACGTGGTCTGCCCGTAAGAGGACAAAGAACAAAAACAAATGCAAGAACACGCAAAGGTCCTTCCAAGACCGTAGCGAACAAAAAGAAATAAAGGATAGGAGGATAAACTAATGGCACAAAAGACTTCTGCAAAGAAAACAACTATTAAAAGACGCAGAGACAGAAAAAATATTGAAAAAGGTGCTGCTCATATCCG
>QAKR01000012.1 GCA_003343705.1 Clostridiales bacterium
CTATTAAAAGACGCAGAGACAGAAAAAATATTGAAAAAGGTGCTGCTCATATCCGTTCTACCTTTAACAATACAATCGTTACCATTTCCGACGTAATGGGCAACGCTATTTCTTGGGCATCTTCAGGCGGGCTCGGTTTTAAGGGCTCAAAGAAATCCACACCTTTCGCAGCTCAAATGGCAGCTGAAACTGCTGCAAAAGCAGCTATGGATCACGGTATGAAGACCGTTGAAGTTTACGTAAAAGGACCGGGTGCCGGTCGAGAAGCTGCAATCAGAGCTTTACAGACAGCAGGCCTTGAAGTTACTCTTATCAAAGACGTGACCCCGATTCCTCATAATGGCTGTCGTCCGCCAAAAAGACGTCGTGTATAAAATGGAGGTAAATTGATATGGCAAGATATACAGGTCCCGTTTGCAAACTCTGCAGACGTGAGAACACAAAACTCTTCCTCAAAGGCGATAAATGCTTTTCTTCAAAGTGCGCTATGAACAACCCTAAGGTTCAAGTTCCTGGCCAGCACGGTGCAAGACGTACTAAGCTTACTCAGTACGGCACACAGCTTCGTGAAAAGCAAAAAGCTAAGAGATTTTACGGCATTTTGGAACGTCAGTTCGAAACTTACTTTAACATGGCTAACAATAAAGCCGGCATTACCGGTGATAACCTGCTTCAAATTCTTGAAAGCAGACTTGACAATGTTGTTTATCGTATGGGCTTTGCAATGTCCCGTCCGGAAGCAAGGCAGCTTGTTACTCACGGCCATTTCACCGTAAATGGTGCAAAAGTGGACATTCCGTCTTACCTTGTTGCTGAAGGCGATGTTATTGCCGTAAAAGATAAAAGCAAAGAAAGCACCAAAATTAAGGCTGTTGTTGAAGCTAACTCTTCAAAACCTGCTACTCCTTGGCTTGATGTTGATAAGGAAAACTACGCTGGTAAGGTTGTAAGAATCCCCGAAGCGTCTGAGATAGATATGCCTATCGAAGTACATCTTATCGTCGAATTGTATTCAAAATAAGGTTTACTTATTTTTTGAACGCTGTAAACTACTTTATGAAAACACTATTTTTAGTGTTTAGAAAGGATGCGTACCATGATAGAAATAGAGAAACCTACAATTGAAGCATTAGACTGTAAAGAAGACGGTACTTACGGCAAATTTGTCGTAGAACCGCTTGAAAGAGGATATGGTATAACTCTCGGTAATTCTTTAAGAAGGATTTTATTATCTTCCTTGCAGGGTGCGGCTGTAACATCTATAAAAATCGACGGTATACAGCATGAGTTTTCAACAATCCCCGGAGTTAAAGAAGATATTACTGAAATCGTTCTTAACATGAAAGGTCTTATCGCAAGATTGCACGGTAACTCCTCAAAATACGCTTATATCGACGTTCAGGACGAAGGCGAAGTTACGGCTGCGGATATTAAAGCCGACAGCGATATCGAAATACTGAACCCGGAAATGCATATTGCGACTTTAGGTAAAGGTGCACGCCTTTATATGGAAATTACTATCGGAATGGGCCGTGGATACGTTCCATCTGAAAAGAACAAATCAGCAGAAGCTCCTATAGGGCTTATTGCAATGGATTCTTCTCATTCACCTATTACGATGGTTAATTATGAAGTCGAAAACACACGTGTAGGACAGATTACAGACTATGATAAGCTTACTTTGGAAGTTTGGACAAACGGAACAATATCTGCAACATCTGCAGTATCGCTTTCCGCCAAAATAATGAGCGAGCATCTTTCATTATTCATCGACCTTGCTGAAGAAAGTGTTGTTGATGATGAAGTCTGGAAAGGCAACGATGGAGAAGTTAAAGAACAGATATTGAATAAAACTATTGATGAGCTTGATTTCTCTGTCCGTTCATTCAACTGTCTCAAACGTGCAGGCATAAACACTGTCGGTGATTTAATAAACAAGTCTCCCGACGAAATGATGAGAGTTCGTAATTTGGGTAAAAAATCTCTTGAAGAGGTTATTGCAAAACTCGAAGAATACGGTCTTACATTTTCATTAGACAAAGAATGACGTTAATATAAGAAAGGAGGCTGCTGTTTCATGGCTAACAGAAAACTCGGCGTAAAGAGCAATCACAGAAAGGCTATGCTTCGCGGCATGACCACATTTCTGCTTGAAAAAGGTCAAATTGAAACAACGGTAACAAGAGCAAAAGAATTAAGAGCGACAACGGAAAAAATGATCACTTTGGCAAAAACCGATTCGCTTCATAATAAAAGACAGGCAATGGCATATATTACAAAAGAGGATGTAGTTAAAAAGCTTTTTGACGAAATCGCTCCTTTGAATGAAAAGCGCAACGGCGGTTATACCCGTATAATCAAAATGGGTCCCCGCAGAGGCGACTGTGCTGAAATGGCTATTATTCAGATAATCGACTTCCCGAAGCCGAAGGTTGAGAAGAAACTCGACAAAAAGGCTGAAAAAGAAGCTGAAAAGGCTGCTAAAAAAGCTGCTAAAGCTGATAAAAAAGCTTCTGCAGAAGCTAAAGAAGAAGCTGCTGAAGAAGCAAAAGCTGAATAATTTAAGATTAAAAGCCGCGTGTTACACGCGGCTTTTTTTGGGCTTTTAAACGGTTGAATGATATCAACCGTTATTTACTTATTAATAATAAAACATTAACCACATACGTGGCATTCTAAAAATTTAAAACTTGAATACAAAAAAGACCATGCTGTAGAAACCTAAGAAAATTAAAATTTATTACACAACAGCCTTCGAGCATGATAAATAGACCATTCTGTAACGCCTCACAATATTAAAGTTTGACTACACTTTTGTAGTACTACACATCTCTCAAAGCTTTCACAACAACCCCCAATCCGGCCTCGCACAGCGAGGTAAACCGCAAGGCGGTTTTGCCCACTATGTGGGCGGGATTTGGGGTTGTTTCAGCGTCCGCGGAGCCGTGGCGACAAGCGGATGCGGTCTTGGTGTGGAAAGTATAAAAAAGGTGTATTGTTTAATAATTTTGTTTATGGAAGGGATGAAGTGGCAAACCTGCCACTTCATTAGCAATGTGCGTTTTGCGATTATTCGTCGAAGACGCATAATCGCAAATGTCGCACGCGTATCGTAATCGCCGTAGGCGCAAGGAGAATAAATTGTTTAAATGGTAAAAATAGCTGTTAAACAATAAAAACGGCTACTCAAAAGCTAACGATTAATAAATAATAGTTAAATGATAGCTACTCACGAATGAAACATATTTAAAAGATAGCCACAATTAAATAATGGTTTTTAAAAATAACTACTTGGCAAGTAACAATTAATAAATAATGGGCGAATGATAGCTACCCCGAGAGATTATTGGAATTTTATTACAATAGATTGAAATATGATACGTGGTAGAGCTTTACAAAATTAAAACTTGATTACACAACAGTCTTCGAACATGTTAAATAGACCACTATGTAAAGCCCTACGAAATTAAAACTAGACTGCACTTTTGTAGTATTACAAAATTCTCAAAACAATAACAACAACCCCAAATCCTACCTCGCTGTGCGAGGTAAACCGCACGGCGGTTTTGCCCACGTTGTGGGCAGGATTCGGGGGTGTTTCAGCGTTCGCGGAGACGTGGCGAATGGCGGATGCGGTCTTGATCGTGAAATAATAAAAAGGTTAATTGCTGCGAAATCTACTTTACGGAAGGTATGAAGTGGCAAGCCTGCCACCTCATTAGCAATGTGCGTTTTGCGATTAGGCGTCTTCGACGAATAACCGCAAATGTCGCACGCGTATCGTAATCGCCGAAAGACGGGAGAGAAGATAAAAATAATTTTAATTTTTCTACTTGTAAAGACATTGAAATTGTTATATAATATAAATTATATATAGAATGTTTGATATTATGGAGGCAATTAAAAATGAATTTTGATTGTGATTATGTTGGGAAAATAGGTTCAATGGCATTGATTCGTAAAGAAGATAACGAAATTGATTACAATATCTTTTCACGTCTCGGAGCAGATTTATGTCCTGGTTGGATATGGATTTCTTCAGGAGCTACAGAGATTGGTCGAATAGATTATATGAAACGCAATAATAATGTGGAGCTTTCCGGTGATATAGACGATGTAAAGACGGATTACGCGTCACAAGGTCAAGCGATTCTTATGGAGAACTACCGAAGGTTTATTAATCAATCATTTAGCGTAAGACAAGTATTATTAGAACATCAACATTTTAATGACATGGAAAAATGTGAACATATAAGAAAATTATTGTTTAGATGCTGTAAACAGAATGCCATTCCCATTATTAATTATAATGACCCTGTCAGTAATGATGAAAACCGTAAAATGGAGCTTAATAATCTCCGTGAATATACAGATAATGTAGTTGAATGTGTGGATAACGATGAAACAGCCGCTGTAGTAGCTACTCTTATGAAAGCTAAAACTCTTGTAATTTTGACTGGAGTAGATGGGATATATGCTAGACATAATGATCCCTCTACACTAATTAAGGAAATCTCCGGAGCAAACACCTATGAACTTATTGAAAATATTCGAGTAGCACAAAACGGATGCATCGGAGCTTCCAGAGCAGGCGCAAATGGAGCCAAAGCTAAATTGGAATATATTATAGAACCAATTAAAAACGGAACAACAGTTATCATAGGTAACGCCCACCATAAGCTTTCAGATTTAATCAACGGAAAAGTAGAACGAACGATTATACATATAAGGTAATATATTATTTTAGTATTTTTGTCCTAGCAAATAAATAATCATTATAGTAATAATGCAGCGTAGTAAATTAAAATTAATAGACATGATAGCTACCAAGGAATGAAAAAAAACTATAAAACAGAAACGTTTAATAAATAATAATTAAATAATAGTAAACCTGATAAATAGCTTATTAATATTTTTATAGAAGAATTTTAATTAGTTACACGGTAGATCTCAACAAAGATATACTTGACTACAAATAAGCCCACATCAAATAAAATAGGTCATTCTGTAAAGCCTTACAAAATTAAAATAGATCACACTTTTGTAGTACAACAAAATTCTCAAGACAATAACAGCAACCCCAAATCCTACCTTGCAAAGCAAGGTAAACCGCAAGGCGGTTTTGCCCACTTTGTGGGCAGGATTCGGGGGTGTTTCAGCGTCCGTTGAGGCGTGCCGATAGACGGATGCGGTCTTGATGTGGTAAGTCAAAAAAGGTCTATTGCTACAAAGTCATCTTTATGGAACTATGAGGTGGCAAACATGCCACTTCATTAGCAATGTGCGTTTTGCGATTATTCGTCGAAGACTCATAATCGCAAATGTCGCACGCGTATCGTAATCGCCGCAAGGCGCAGGAAGGATAAATTATTTTAAGGTTGAAAATGCAGAGTGGTAAGTATAGATTAAACGGCGAAAAATTTAAAAATGGTTGAGTGTTTTAATAGAGTGGTCTATTTTAATTTCGTGGGGCTCTGGGGAGTGGTCAATTGTTCATGGTCGGGGTTTGTTGTGTAGTAAAGTTTTAAATCTGTAGGGGTTTACTTTTTGTCTAACAATTAAAACTTTACACTCTACAGTTTTTACATAAAAACTATTTAATATTCCCACGCCTTCGGCTATTACGATACGCGTGGGACATTTGGATGTATGCGTCTTTGACGAATACATCCAAAACCCACATTGCTAATGA
>QAKR01000042.1 GCA_003343705.1 Clostridiales bacterium
CGGCTGGAACTGGTGCGGGATGTTTTCATCTTCTGCGTATATACCGGGCTGGCGTTCATAGACGTATATAATTTGCGCTCCGAACACATTTCAGAGGACAGCAACGGCAACCTGTGGATAGTGAAAGCCCGTGAAAAAACAAACAACCTTTGTAACATTCCGCTTTTGAGCATCCCCAAGCAGATACTTGACAAGTACAAGGATAACCCCTATTGCCTTGACAAAGGAACTTTGCTGCCCGTCCCTTGCAATCAGAAAATGAACAGCTACCTGAAAGAGATTGCCGACCTGTGCGGAATAAAGAAAAACCTCACCACGCACACCGCAAGGCACAGCTTCGCTTCGGTTATCGCGCTGGCTAACAACGTGTCACTGCCAAATGTCGCTAAAATGCTGGGGCATTCATCCACCCGAATGACACAGCACTATGCAAAAGTGTTAGACCAAACGATATTAAGAGATATGCAAGCGGTTGAAAAACAGCTATCTGTATAAATATAAGTAAAGCCAGCAATACAGTTTTATTAAAAACACGATTGCTGGCTTTCAACCAAACCATAAATATAGAAAACAAGACAGCTATATTTCAAGACTTCAAGCTATCAAGATTCCAAGATAGCAAGTTTTCAAGATTTCATTTCCGGTAATGCCTATCCAATAAATCCCTGATGTCACTTTCACGATAAATGATTTTTCCCGGAAGTTGCACGTAGCCCAGCAGCCCCGTGTCCCTATAATCCTGCAAAGTCCGTTTACTGATGCACAGCCTTTGGCAGACTTCCTCCCCCGTCAGGTAGTGTTCACCGTTCAGCACCGGGCGGTAGTTGGTGACAATATGCTCCACGTTCTCCAAAACCCGGTCAAGGGATGAAAACAATACCTGCGTAGTTTCCGAATCTTTCGTTATCAAGTCCATACGATTCATGTTTTAGGGGTGTTCTTTACTTGGTTGAGTATAAAGGTTTCCACGTCCGAAGCCTTATAATAAATTTTGCAGTTGATTTGCGAATAAGGCAGCTTGCCCGTATCACGGTAGGTTTGCATCGTCCGGGAAGAAACATTCAGCAGGCGGCAGGCTTCGCTGTTATCCAACCATTTGTCCTGCTTTCTCCGCAAAGGTAGGCAGAGCGCATCCATACGCCCCACAAAACTTTCAAACCTCTGTTTCCACAACTCGAATGTCTTCTTTTCAATCGTTACTATTTCCATATACTGATATTTTTTGTTATTACTCCGTTTTTCTTGTCCGGTACAAATATACAGGTCAGGATAACAGGTTGTTACTGCCTATCCTCAGATGTCCTTAGAAGTCCTCAAATGTCCCAGCCCGATAAAACGATAATGGGAATAAGCCCTTTTTCTCTGTTCTTCCCATATAAGTAAGGTGAAGTACACATGGCGTTTTCGGATAGCTTGTATTAATACGGTGCAGAGCAGTGCAAAGCAATTCCAAACGCTTGACACTTTGCTTTTTACCGATTTTTCTTATTTTATTTGTGGTGCTAATTCAAAGAACAAAGCACCATGAACAATCCATTTGAAGAAATTTTCAAGCGGCTGGAAAACATCGAAAAGATGATTTCCCCCGTAGTCGGCACACAGCCCAAAGGACGGGACGGCAAAGAACCCGTTTTAGTCAGAATATCCGTAGCCAGCAGCATAACCGGATATTCGGTCAATTACCTCTACCATTTAGCCAGCACCGGGACGATACCCTGTGTGAAGCGTGGTCGCACCCTACGTTTCGATGCGGACGAGCTGAAACAGTGGATGCGGCAGCAATATGTCCCGGCTTCCAACAGACTTCCCGATGAAAAAGAAAAGAGATAACGAAGCGGAACGTATCGGGGGCAGGCAGTCCAAGAACGAGCGTATCGAAAGGCAGCTTAATTCCTTGTACGACTTCCGGTTTAACACCGTGAAGAGCCGGACGGAATACAAGCCTGCCGATACCTCCGGCTTGTACCAGCCCGTCACGAAGTTTGCCCTGAACTCTTTCAGGCGTGAACTGGATGCGACCACAGGCATCACCACCTCCGCCGACAATATCCGCATGATACTGGAAAGCAACTTTGCCGTGAAAGTGCATCCCATACGGGAATACCTAACCGCCCTGCCCCTGCTGAATCCTGTCGAAAACGGACATATCAAAAGGCTGCTGGGCACGGTACAGGTAGCCAACCCCGACAAGTGGGAGGAATATTTCACCAAATGGCTGGTAGGCGTGGTTGCCAATGCGATGAACGACACGGGATGTCAGAACCACACCTGCTTAGTCCTGACCGGGGAACGGCAGGGGCAGTTCAAGACATGGTGGCTGGATAACCTTTGCCCACTGCCGTTGAAGAGCTATCTCTTTACCGGGAAGATAGACCCACAGGGAAAGGACATATTGACACTGATAGCCGAATACCTGTTCATCAACATAGACGACCAGCTAAAGGAACTCAACAAGCAGAACGAGAACGCCCTGAAGAACCTGATAACCACCCCGGCAGTCAAGTACCGCAGACCGTATGACATCTATATAGAGGAATATCCGCACTTAGCCAGCTTCATGGCATCGGTGAACGGGAACGAGTTCCTGACCGACCCGACAGGCAGCAGGCGTTTCCTGCCGTTTGAAGTCCTGCATATAGACAAGCCGGGGACAGAAGCCATCCGTATGGATAATGTCTATTCCGAAGCCATGTACCTGTATCGGCAAGGTGTACGGTACTGGTTCAACGATACGGAGATTGAAGAGCTGTACAAGGTCAGTGCAGGTTTTCAGGTGCAGACGGTGGAGTTTGAGATGCTGATGCAGCATTTCGAGAAACCGGAAGAGGGGGAAGAAAACCTGTTCTTTATGACAACGGCACAAATCCTCACCTGTTTACGGAATGTGTGCCCCATGCAGTTATCAGAAAAACGGTTGGGGGAAGCGTTGCGGAAAGCTGGGTTCAAACGGGTACAGAAACGCATAAACAACGGTGGTTATTCGGTATATGGATATAGGATAAAGCCTGTTCCAACCCCTTACACCGATAACGATTACGGTTAGGAATCCGCTTTGCAGTAGGTTGATATTGCCATGCAGCAACTACCCTAAAAACAACTTACTGCACATTAACTATTGAATATCAACCATTTGCAACAGGTGCAGTAAGCAGTAAGATAAAACCCGGAACTTTCGGAAAATTTGAGAAAAAAGAAAAAGCAGATGCCAACATGGATAGTTTTCTCTCTTTTTATATAGGAATAACTTACTTATCTTACTGCATAAGAGATAATACATTGAAAGAAAAAGAATTAGGTGCAGTAAGTCCGTATCTTTTCTTCTTACTGCTTTCTTACTGCCTTACTGCAATCATCCAACATCTAAAAAACAAAAATTATGACTTATCAGGAAGCTAACAGCATAAGTATCAAGGACTATTTGGAATCATTGGGCATCCTGCCCGTAGTGGATAAACTTTATTACGGTATGTACCACAGTCCGTTACGTCAGGACGATACGCCCAGTTTCAAGGTGGATTACGGTGTAAACCTTTGGTGTGACTTTGGGACGGGTGAGGGCGGCTCGCTCATCGACCTTGTGATGAAACAGTACGGATGCAACGCTTACGGGGCTATCAGCCGACTGGAACAGGACTATTACTCCGCCAATACTTTTTCTTTTCAAGGGAAAAATATCCCCGAAAAGAATCCGGCAAGGGAGGAAAGGAAGCGACCAGCCAGCCCGGTAGAAATCCGTAGCATCCAGCCGTTACAGCATCCGGCACTCACCAATTATCTGAAAAGCCGGGGCATTGCGCCCGAAGTGGCAGCGGACCATGTGCAGGAAATGTATTACCGTGTAAACGGGAAGCCGCTTTTTGCGCTCGCTTTCAAGAACGATGCCGGAGGGTACGAACTACGCAATCCCGGTTACAAGGGCTGCACCTCTCCCAAAGACATCACACGCATACAGTTTGCAGGAAAGAAAAACGATGCCTGTTTCGTGTTCGAGGGATTTATGGACTACCTTTCTTTCCTAACCATCCGGCACAAGAACAGCCCGATTTATCCCTGTATCGACTGGCAGGATTACATCATCCTGAACTCGACCGCCAATGTGGATAAAGCATTATACCCGTTAGGCGAGTACGAAAAGATACACTGCCTTTTGGATAATGACGAAGCCGGACGTAAAGCCACCCAAGCCATACAAAAGGAATACGGCTGGCGTGTGCGTGATGCCTCACACCTGTACAGCGGACACAAGGACTTGAACGACTACCTATGTCAAAAGTCCAGTCTTCCGGAGAAGCAAACGCAGTCTGCCAAGCAGCCGAATCAGGAAGAGAAAAACAAACAATCTCCCGGTGAAAAAAGAAAAAGGGGCAGACGGTTGTAGGCAGGAGAACAGGCAAGGCATACCAACGGCAAGCGGTGTGATTCAGGAGAGCAAGGTTATGTTTCGGTAGACCGAAACCCCTTGCTTTGCCTGACAGCAAAGAAAATTTCTCCCGTTGGTCGCAATTTTAAAGATACCATTCAATAAGCAAAACGTATGACAGAGATAAGGAACAAGGCAGGAGGTCGCCCGGCAAAGAGCCGGATAGACAAACAAAAGAGAGTAGTCAGTACAAAGCTGACCGAACTTCAATATTACGCTATCAAGAAGCGAGCCGGAGAATCCGGTCTGCCCGTCAGCGAGTACGTCCGGCAAGCGGTCGTTTCGGCAGAGATAACGCCACGGTTGAACAGGCAGGATGCCGACACTATCCGCAAGCTGGCAGGGGAAGCCAACAACATCAATCAACTGGCGCACCGGGCAAATGCCGGAGGGTTCGCACTGGTAGCGGTGGAACTCGTGAAACTAAAGAACAGGATTATTGAAATCATAAACCAGTTATCGAATGATTGGAAAAATAAAAAAGGGAAGCGGATTTAAAGGCTGTGTAAACTATGTGCTGGATAAGGAACAAGCGACTTTGCTTCATGCGGAGGGAGTACTAACAGAAAGCAAGCAGGATATTATCCGTAGCTTCTGCACGCAAACCGAAATGAATCCCAATTTAAAGAAGCCGGTCGGACATATTGCGTTAAGTTATTCGGCAGTGGATGCGCCCAAGCTGACGGACGAGAAAATGATACAGTTGGCGCAGGAATATATGCATGAAATGAAAATCACCGATACGCAGTATATCATCGTGCGCCACCAAGACCGGGAGCATCCGCACGTGCATATCGTATTCAACCGAATAGACAACAACGGAAAAACGATTTCGGATAAAAACGATATGTACCGGAACGAGCAGGTTTGCAAGAAACTGAAAGCAAGACACGGGCTTTATTTCGCTAAAGGGAAAGAGCAGGTGAAACAACACCGTTTGAAAGAGCCGGATAAATCAAAATACGAGATTTACACGGCTGTAAAGAACGAAATCGGGAAAACAAGGAACTGGCAGCAATTACAGAAGCAGTTAGTGGAAAAGGGTATCAATATTCATTTCAAGCGCAAGGGACAGACGGATGAGATACAGGGTATTTCCTTTTCCAAAGGTGAATATACATTCAAAGGTTCGGAGATTGACCGCAGTTTCAGTTTTTCAAAACTGGATAAATACTTCGGAAATACAGGACTGACGACAGCCGGAAACAACAAACAGACAATTTATACACCTGTTCAGGAGCCAGCTACAAACAAAAGTAATAATTCACTGATAACAGGTTTGGGCGGTTTGTTCTCCGTTTCGTCCTCTCCGGCTGATGAAACGCCTGACAATCCCGATTTGAGAAAGAAGAAGAAAAAGAAACGACAATTTAAGTTATAAACGAATGGAAGAGAATTTGATTTTAGAAGGACTTCTCTCTATGGTTGCGGAACTGAAAGAGAAGCAAGAAAAGCAGGTGATACCAGCCAGCCGGGAAGAGACGATAAGCCGACTGGATGTTATTGAACAACGTATTTTAGAGATGCAGAACAAACCTGCCATTTCTGAAAATACGGTGCAGGAGATTTTGAACCAAATCGCCTGTATTAAGAAAAGACAGTCAGGCAATCAGAAACAAGACCTTGATGATATAAAGGGAATGATTGTGACTTCGCACCGATATTTCAAAGAGAAATTAAAGGAACTGTTTCCGACAGATACCCGGCAGCAGGAAAAGGTAGAAGCCGTTTCGTTATACGATAAAATCCTAAGCCGGATAACTCCATATCTGCAACCGAAGTTCTTTCTTTTTTCAGCAGGAATAATTATCGGTATTGTTTCGTTAATCCTGAATGTTCGTTTTATGGAACGTATGCAACAGTTACAGGACAATGATATAAAATACCGTTATCTCCTGATGAAAGGGAAAGCGGACGGGAATATGCTTAATCTATTGGAACTAAAGTTTATCCGGGAACGGGACAACGCTTTCATTCAGGACTTGACAGAGACAGTTATTGATTTTGAATACCGTAGCAGAAAGCAAGCGGAAGCATTGGAAAGGGCAAGGTTACTGAACGAACAAGCCGAACGGCTAAAGGAAGAAGCAGGCAAATTAGGCAAGCCATAAACAAGAAGCCGGAGCAGACAGGCAATTACCCGATGCTCCGGCTTATCTGTTTACTTCTTGTCCGAACCGTGTTCTTTCTCGAACTTGCGTAGCGTTACCGAACTGAACCGTTCCTTTATGAATTCCCGGACGTCCGAAGCCCGGTAATACACTTTTCCGCTGATTGTAAAGTAAGGTAATACGCCCAAAGCACGGTAGCGTTGCAAAGTTTTGATGCTAACCTTGAACAACAGGCACAAATCCTGATTATCCAGCAGGTTATCATCTTCGGGCAGCACCTTGTCGGCATTGCGCAATGCCCGCACATCCTTGCAAAGCTCGTCCAGCTTGTCGAATAACTTTTGCATCCACTCTTTGAAATCGTAGTTTTCTATATACATAGTTGCTTCATTTTCTGATTATACATTATGGTTTGTCAATCGATTGATGAAGCAAAGTTCAGAAATGGAAGGCAAAGAAATTACGAGGGCAGACATGGAATCCCCTATAAATGGGTGTTAAGTTATTGATTATCTATATCCTTTTTTATCATGTTCCTTTCGGATAAGGTCTGCCAGTCCATTAAGAAACTCCGTGATTTTGCCCGGCTTTCGTTTTATCACATCCTCATGCTTTTGGTGATAGTCGCCTATCTTGATATTAAAGAGCCATTCAAAGGCTTTTCCCAAATCCACCAAGTAGGCAGGTTTACCATTTTGATATACGATGTTTTTAGAGATGAACAAACCGCTGACAATTTCCATAATGTTGATAAGGGTTGCTTTGTCAGCCAAATAGAGAGGGGAAAGAGGTGGTTTATCAAGTTGCCGTTTAAACTGTTCGGGGTATTTGATACGCCATTCTACAATACGTATTTCGTTATCTATTAGTCCTATCGCTTCATCAATTAGATGCAAATAAGGCATTTTTTTCTTGCTCAAACTGTACACGGTACGATTTGAGACGATGTAATCCGAAAGAAAAATACCGTAGTAAAATGCTATTATCCTGTTCATACATGCTGAAATCAGCTAAATGTAACGCCAATTCTTCAATAGCTCCTACAAGCTCTGTTGCAAAAACTTCACGCTGTGAGTATTCCGATAATAAACGGAAAAATCTCTGTTGTAATAGGTCGTTCATTATAATTATCTGAGGAAGTTCTGCTAAAATATTGACAGAACTTCCTACTGTAAAGTTTACTTATTTACAAATTTAAAATCATATTCGTTGTATCGATTGCCTATATTTGGATATTTTTTCAGAAGCAATTCTATCTTAGATATATCATCTGGCAATAAATTAACATCGGTAGCTTTCGCATTTTCTTCTAAATACTTGATTCGTTTAGTTCCCGGTATAGGGATGATATTTTCACTCTGTGCCAATATCCAAGCTAATGCAAGTTGAGCAGGAGTTATTCCCTTACTTTCTGCTATTTCTGCAAATTCTGCTGTTAATTTTTGATTATTCTCCCAATATATACCGTTATAACGTGGCAAATGCTTACGAAAGTCATTTTCACCCAATGCATTCACATTAATAGTATTTGTTACCAATCCTCTACCCAATGGTGAAAAGGGAACTAAGGTTACTCCTAATTCTTTTGTCAAGGGCAAAATTTCTTTTTCCACATCACGGGTTAATAGAGAATATTCACTTTCAACGGCAGATATAGGATGAACGGCACAGGCTCTCCGCAATGATTCGGCAGAACATTCGCTTAGTCCTAAATAGCGTACCTTGCCTTCTTTTACCAATTCTGCCATAGTCCCAACGGTTTCTTCGACCGGTATTGTCGGGTCTATTCGATGCGCATAGTACAAATCTATGGTTTCAATATTCAACCTTTTCAGGCTGAGTTCTACAGCTTGTCTTATATATTGAGGAGAAGCATCCACATAACTTTCACCACCATCAAATACAGTACCTTGATGATTACGTAAACGGAAACCGAATTTGGTAGCAATGAAAATCTGATTTCTTTTTTCAGCCAATACCTTAGATAGTAATCTTTCATTAGCACCATTGCCATACACATCCGCAGTGTCCCAAAAGTTTATACCAAGCTCTAAGGCACGATGTAATGTCTTAATACTTTCTTTTTCATCGGCTACTCCATACGCAGCACTCATTCCCATACATCCCAATCCAATGGCGGACAGGCTTACTTCTGTTTTACCTAATTTTCTATACTTCATAATTTATATTTTTAGTCGATACAAAATTAGGAGATGCTAATTGAGCAGAATTATACAATTCAAAGCATCAGTTGCACAAATCAAATAATTGCCTGTTCTCTGACTTCGCTTGGCGATTTACCAGTATGTTTGCGATAGAATTTACTGAAATAAGAAACCGTTTCAAATCCCAAGCTATACGCTATTTCTGATATTGAAAGATTAGTATGTAGTAGGTGTTGGGTACATTCTTTGATTATTCTTTCCGCAATCATCTCAGAGGTAGTTTTTCCTGTTATTTCTTTAACCACTTTATTTAAATGATTAACGTGTACAGACAGGCGGTTTGCGTAATCGGCAGGAGTGCGCAGACTTAAAATCGCGTTTGGATAATCAACGGGAAATTGTCTATCCAACAATTCTATAAATAATTCAGTAATGCGTTGCGAAGCATTCGGATGTGATTCATATTGATTGGAATCCTGCATTTTCAGGGCTGTATGAACCAACAAATGAAGATAACACCGCAAGACATCGGACTTATTTATATAGTCTGATTGGTTCTCTTCCTGCATTTGTTTGTATATATCCATCACTTTAGCAACTTGCACATCATCTAAAAAGAAAACCTTATCTCCTGTTACTTTGAACAAAGGAGTATTTGCCAAAGAACCGTTCTTTTCATCTGACTGCACAAACTGTTCATTGAAAATGCAAAACACTCCTTTTTGTTCTTCACTGATTGATTCCCAAGCATAAGGAACTAAAGGGTTGGAAAACAATAATGCAGGACGATCTACTAAAATCCATTTGTCTGCATAATACAGTTTTCCCACACCTATAATTAATGTAATCTTATAAAATTCCCTGTAACCGAATTGTACAGTTCCAAAATTACATTGCCGGGAGAAAATATTAAAATAAGGTTTCTCCATTGAATAGGTTGCATCCGGTTGGAGGTCACAACTTTGTATTCTCTTATAGAATTGTGTTATACTTTCTGGCATAATATAGCTATTTATTGCAAAACAAACAATTATTTTTCGAACAATAGCTTACTATTCAGGCAATAACATTAATAAATCCTCATTTTCTTCTACTAAGTAGTATGCCATGAACACCAAAGGTTCGGAATCTAAGGCATTATCAAAATGCAGTATCGGCTTATTCTTAGGTTCGTAGAATGCCTCGCCTGCTTTTATTAATTGAGGTTTTTCTCCTTCAATCTGAAATAATAAAGTACCTGAAACGATATGCCCTACAACCGGACAAGGATGCAAATGATACTCTGCCTTACCATTTACCGGTATAACAACTTTCTTAATTTCGACTTTTGACAAACCTTGTTTTTCCCTCAATTGGATTGAAAGAAGATTGGTTCTTGCTACATTTTTCTTTTCCATACTTGTGCAACAACTTGAAATGATTAATAAAATGAATAGTACTATCTTATTCATAAATGATTTATTTTGCTGCAAAGATAGAATGGAGCAAGAGATTATTTCATTGACCTATGTTAAGAGATTTAAGACGGCTTAAAGATTCAGGCTTTATTCCAAGATAAGAAGCGATATGATATTGTGATACGTGTTGTTCTATATGAGGATAAGTTCGTAAAAGCAACTTATATCTTTCTAAAGCATCATCCATGAGTAATGAAGTCTCTTTTCTGCATTTTTTAATGAAGAGAGTATCCGCTATATATTTTCCTAATTTATACCCTTCATTAGAGGTTTGTAGTAATTGGTCATAATTAGATTTAGACAAACAATATAAGACTGAATTTTCTAATGCTTGTATACTTCCTACGCTTGCTTCTATTGTCAAGAAACTTCTATAGGACGTAGCAAATGAACCTTGGAAATGAAAATCACTGATATAATCTTCTCCTTCCTTTTCTATGTAAGAACGTAAAACTCCCGTCTCTACAAAACCAATAAATGAACAGACTTGTCCCTGACGTAATAAATATTCTTTCTTTTTCAAAATAACTTCATCGCATTCACCCACCAGCCTTCTAAACAAATCGAGAGAGAGTCCTATTTCCTTGATTATTAAGTTTTCTAATACCATATTTACAGTTTGATGCTACAAAATTACCTAAAAGACTTCAAATCGACGTACTATTTACCAAACAAAAGCATTACTTTTGTAATGAGGTCATAAAACAATGGAAACACAAAGCAGATTGAAGAATCTCACTCGTATCCATATTGTTCCCATTATCTATTACACTCCTTATAAATATCTATTATTTAACATATAGAGCTATCATTACTTGTTACTCAAAACAAGCTTTTACCATAGAAGTAACCCATAAACTCTATAGTAATACTGACCCCTTTTCTTTTACTTCTCACAAAGAAATAACTTTTGCTGCAAATAGAATATAGGTAACGAAGCATTTATCAAACAAATAACTACCTTTGCAGCACAATTACAGATACTTATGTTGAATACTGAAAACATACAATTGCTCATTGATAGCGGAGAAGGCTATAATGTTGAGTTCAAAGTTCGTGTTCCCTCTAAAGTTCGTGAACTGACAGAAGAAATTTGCGCTTTCGCCAATGCAGACGGAGGATACTTACTTATTGGTATAGATGATAACGGACAGATTATAGGCACAAGTTTAGAGAATGACAAACGTTCTGCTATTCAAGGCTCTATCAGTGAAATATCTCCGACGCTTCATTGCGAGTTGTACACCGTGAATATTGAAGATAAAACAGTTTGGGTGATTGATGTTCCATCAGGTAAAGACAAACCTTATATCTTTTCCGGTTCTATCTTTGTACGCGAGGGAGCAAACTCTCAAAAACTTCGTACTGTCGAAGAAATGCGTAGCTTCTTTCAGGAGTGCAACAAAATATTTTTTGATGCTATCCCCTGCTCATGGTTTAACATTTACACTGATGCAGACGAACAAGCGATAAAAGACTTCCGTACGGAAGCACAACTAAGTCCATCGACAGCCGACAAACAGATATTCGAGAATTTGGAACTGTTTACAGATAAAGGTGTAGCAAAAAATGGTGCTGCCATGTTCTTTGGAAAACAACCTGAACGGAAATTTCCGCACGCAATAACAAGATGTGTTCTTTTCAAGGGAACAACCAAAGTATTTATTATTGATGATAAATCTTTCGGTGGTCCACTATACCAGCAATATTTACAAGCAATGACATGGCTGGAAAGCAAACTGCAAGTAGCTTATAAAATTGAAGGAGCAGGGCCGAGAGAAGAAATTTGGGAAATTCCTCTTACTGTATTCAAAGAAGCCATTATAAACGCTTTATCCCATCGTGATTATTACGAACAGGGAGCAACCATTACGATAGAAATGTTCGACGATCGAGTAGAAATTTCAAATCCCGGAGGACTTTTGCCTATTGTAGCTAAAGATTTCGGACACAAGAGCATGACACGTAACCCGTTAATATTTGGTCTGTTTACCCGTATGCATTTGGTTGAAAGGGTTGCATCCGGTATCCCCCGTATGAAGGAAGCTATGAAGGAAGCTAATCTTCCTGAACCTGAATTTCATACGGACGGGATGTTTACGGTAGTGTTTAAAAGGAAGAACAACAGTGACACCGATGGCACTGTAAATGACACTGTAAATGGCACTGTAAATGCAAACGAACAGTCCGTTCTGAATCTGATAAGAAAAGAGGAAGGTTTGAATGCTACGGAAATTTCAAAAAGAATTTTGAAGAGCGTAAGAACCACCAAACGTTATCTAAAATCTTTAAACAATAAAAAGCTCATAGAATTTAAAGGAGCACCGAAAACTGGAGGATATTATATTAAAAAACTTTAATAATACATGATATGATACTAGCAGATATAACTCTCAAAGGATTTAGAAATTATAAAGATGCACATATTAAGTTAGAGAAAAATACACTTATTATTGGGGCAAATGATGTTGGTAAGACAAATTTAATCTGGGCGATGCGATTACTATTAGATAGAAGCCTGTCAGATTATGATATAGAACCACGATCTAGTGATTTTTATGTATTGGAAGAAACTAACTCATTTGTCATATTATTACACTTTACAGATATTACTGAGGAATGTGTTTTGTCTAAACTAAGAGGAAAAATAAGTGATGCTAATGAGATGTATATGTCCTATAATGCATCAAGAGATCCTAATACGGGAAAAATATCCTATACAATAAAAGCAGGAGCTTCCGTTGAACTTTTGTCGGATATTGAAGCACATTATTATCGTAAATATTTAAATATTAAATACATCAGTTGCAGAAGAGACTTGTATGCTTTTATATCTAAAGAAAGAAATTTTTTATTTCAAAATGCCAAAGAGAGCAGGAGCACTCAAGAAGAAGAGGAAGATAATACACTTTTACAAGAGATTAAAACTAAATTACAAGAAGCTAACAATTTAATACCGACTTTACATTACATTTCTAAAGCGACAAACTCAATCAATAGTGAATTAAAAGAAATGTCTATTTACAACAATAATCAAGATGTATATTTTGATACAAATTCTTCAAATATAGACAAATTTATAGACAGTACCTCCGTTTCGTCAAAGACAAATGACACGCCCGTAAATATAGGTGGAGATGGACGATTAAATCAAATTTACTTATCATTGTGGGCAACTAAACATGAAATTGAACGTCCCAAGCTTGAAGAAGTTTCGATTGTATGCATCGAAGAACCTGAGGCTCATTTGCATCCACATCAACAGCAAAAGCTTGCAACTTATTTGAGTAACAAGATATGTGGGCAAATATTCTTAACTAGTCACTCTCCACAAATCACCAGTGAATTTTCTCCAAATTCAATTGTTCGCTTATACAAAACAGAACAATCAGATACCAAAGCTGCATCAAATGGTTGTTCTAAAATTATTGAAGGTTCCATAATAAACTTTGGCTACAGAATGAGCATAATCCCAGCTGAGGCATTTTATGCTGATCAGGTTTGGCTCGTTGAAGGTATCTCTGAAGTTATTTTCTATAAAGCATTATCGAAATTTTGTGGTGTAGATTTATTAAAAAACAACATAAGTATACTAATGGCTAATGGGATTGGATTCTCTACTTTTATCAAAATATTAAATGCCATGAATATACCTTGGAAACTTAGAACAGATAATGATATATTCAAGATACCCAAAAAGAAATATTATAGAATGGCAGGAATGCAGAGAGCCATAAGTATTCTCGAAGATTATAGAGAATTGGATGCATCAGAAAAAAAAATAATTGAGGAAAACAAGGAAAAACTTAAAGAACTACCAACGAATATTCCTACAAATGAAATAAACACTATTTGCTCCACTTTAAGAAGTATATTAAATAATCATGGAATCTTTCTATCAGAAAAAGATTTAGAGAATGATATGTTCAATAGTCCTATAAAAAATGATTTAATAGAATTTTTCAATGATTTAGAGGAATATGAAATTATCACGGCAATGCAAGAAGCAAAAGGAAATTTCATGTATAATTTCATAAGACAAAAAAGTACATCATTAAGTAAATTGAAGGAACATTCATTAACAAATCTATTAAGATAAAATGACTCCTACAGAACAACAAAAGGCTATATTAGAATGTAGAGAAAATCTTGTCGTCATTGCTGCTCCTGGATCTGGAAAAACATTTGTTTTATCCGAAAAAATAAAAAACGACATTAAGGAACTGCTCGATTATCAAGGAATTATCGCCATATCGTACACAAATAAAGCTTCTTTAGAACTAAAAAACAGAAGCCTAGCAAATGGCATTTCCCCTAAAAGTTCATTTTTTGGTACCATTGATAAGTTTTGTATTCAAGATATAATTATACCATTTGGAAGCCTAATGCAAGAGAAAAAGACTTTCGACAATCTCATAATTCGCTCAATGAACAATTCTGAGCGTTCTCAGCTAGGGCAAGTTGAAAAAAGAGAAAAAATAGAATATAACCATATGGATATAATATTGTCCTTATTAGAAGCAAATATTATATTAATAGAATGTATAGGAATATTAGCTAATTATATCTTTGATAACTCAAAAGCTTGTAGAAGTTACCTAAAATCGAGATACAAATATTTATATGTAGATGAATATCAAGATACTGGGATAGATCAACATTATTTATTTATTAAGTTAAAAAACATGGGTATAATAATGGCTGCTGTTGGGGATGTTAATCAGTCTATTTTTGAATTTTCCGGAAAGAAATCTTATTACCTAAAAAGAATACGACAAGACAAAACTTTTAGAAGTTTTATACTCAGTCAAAATCATCGTTCACATCAATCTATTGTAAATTACTCCAATAGGTTAATAGATTCTAAATGCACAATCACTGATATACCGGAAAAAGACAGGCGGGTATTTTATTTCATTAGTTTAGGAGATGAAAAACATATAGCATCTTTTATTGATGAAAAAATAGCATCTATTATGAATGCATACAATATTGACAAATTCAATAAAATTGCTATACTTTTTAGGAACTCCAAAAATGCTCAATATATCAGTCAAGAGTTAAATACTCCTCATAAAATAGTATCACCAACCAAATTAGATATGCAAATTAGTATTTGGGCATCTATCTTTGCATCCATATTACGTTTCATTTTTAATCCAACAAATCGTTTTATTGATATAGTAGAAACTTACTCTTCTTTCGATAGTTTAAGAAATACACAAAAAAGAAGTTTGCAAAAAAGCAACATTGTTTTAAATGGAATTGTAGATCATGGAGAAATCTGCAATAAAGACTTATTTATAGAAACATCCATTAATATAGCTACTATCCTAATGCCTGAAGCACACAATATTAATGATATAAATCTTTTGAAGGAAGTTGTTTTTGATTCCAAACAACTTGATAGCTATAGGTCTGAAGATTCTAATGAGATAAATTTAATGACCCTTCATAAATCAAAAGGTTTAGAGTTTGATGCTGTAATACATGCTGATTTATATGAATGGGGATTACCTTCAAAAAAGGTGGAAAATAATAATTTTAAGGAACCTTTATATCCAAACTGGGAACAGGATTTGAATTTACACTATGTTGGCATTACAAGAGCAAAAAAAGTTTGTATCCTAATTCGTTCTGAAAAAAGGCATAAGTCAAATGGAGAATTAACAAATGCACAAGATTCAGAATTCATTCAACTACACAATGTTCATAATCTTAGGTTTAATCCTGTTAATGCTATCCCATTTCCTACTCAGCGCTACATGAATGAAGTTAAAGAGAAAGAATTTCCAAGATCATAAATTGAATAACAAAATAATTTATTATATTTGCCCTTAGGAATCGTACCCAAGATACAAACTTGTGTTAAACGGTGCAAAGCTGTGAAAACCTTATTCAAGGGATTAACATCGTAGAAAAGATATAACTTATTGAAAAATAGTGTTATACAAACCGACTTTCGGTTGCTGGTGGCACCACTGAAAATCAAAGGGTTACTCATATGAGTAACCCTTCTTTATTTTTACCTCTCTGCGATATAAACTCCACTAATAATGGCTAAAGCGCCAATACCAGAAGCTATCGTAATAGTTTCTGATAGAAAAATCGCAGAAGTTATCAAGGTGACCAGAGGGACAATGTAAATATAATTGGCTGTTTTTGATGCTCCGAGGGCTCTGACTGCCGTATTCCACATGATATAACAAAGCATTGAGGCGATGACACCCAGAAATAATATATTTAAATATACGACTGGCAGTTTCAATAACTCTAGTTTGATATTTAAAGGGTAGATCGCAAAATAGAAGAAAAGAGAAAGTATCCCATAAAAAAATACTTTTCGTGTAATAAACAAGGTGGGATAAGAACGACTCAAACGCTTTAGGATAAGACAGTAAAAAGCCCACATCGTAGCGGCAACTAAAGTGAGAAAATCACCAAGTGGATTTACTTTTAAAAGAACACTGCCGTTGAAAACAACTAATCCGACTCCAAATAAGGCAACTAAAGATCCATATAACAGTCCTTTCCTAAGAGATTCTTTATAAAATAGGTGAGACAATACCGTTGTAATGATCGGT
>QAKR01000027.1 GCA_003343705.1 Clostridiales bacterium
TATCATATTTCATTCTATTCAAAACAATTTTTGCCATATCTGAACTTTTATCCGCATGTTTTTTAAAGTGTCCGATACCGTCATTATCTAAAGAAAAACACTGTGGTTTTGCCATATCGTGAAAGAACATTGTAAGGCGTATATATATATTATTTTCTGATGATGCAACAGCTTTTACAATGTGTGTATAAACATCATATATATGAAACGGATTGTGTTGGTTGAAATTAATTGTTTGTAATATTTCCGGGATAAAAACAGCAATTACCGATGAATAATTAATAAGAATATTTTCTACATTCTTACCTAATAATATTTTATTAAATTCCACTGCAATTCGTTCTTTTGAGACATGACAAAGAAGCTCTTTATTTTTAAAAATTGATTCTGCTGTTTTTTCTTCAATCTCAAAGCCTAAGACAGATGAAAATCTTAATGCTCTGAGAATACGAAGTGCGTCTTCTTTAAATCGCTCGTCAGGGTTGCCTACTGTTCTTATTATTTTATTTTTAATATCTTGTGAACCACCGAAAGGATCAGTTATAATTCCGTCTTTTAATGCTATTGCGTTCATTGTAAAATCTCGACGTGAAAGATCTTCGTTAATACTCTTTATGAACTCAACATTTGAAGGATGCCGGCTATCGTTATACCCTTGTTCGCTGCGGAAAGTTGTTATTTCAAAGCTCTCACCGCAAAATAATAAAGTAACCGTTCCGTGTTTTATACCGGTTTCTATAATTGTTTCTTCGGAAAAGCATTTCTTAACCTCTTCCGGCGTTGCTGAAGTACATATATCAATATCTGTAAAAGCTTCTCCGCGTAAAAAATCGCGTACACAACCGCCGACGAAATAAGCGTCGTAACCGTTCTGGGAAAGCTTATTTATTATCTTTTCGGGGATGGAGAATGCTGTCAATACGTTTTTTCCTTTCTTTTCTTTTTTTAATATGTTGAGCCTTTTTTAATAATAAATTAGGATTATAAGGAATGTCATGATATGTTATTGCTTGAGGTTCGTGGGAAAATTCAAAATTAATCTCGCTTTCCTTTGCCCCTATAAGTGTACGCGCAAATGTTACTCCGTAAACACATTGAGCTCCGCTTTCTAATAAAACGTTGGCACATTCCGACATTGTTGCTCCGGTTGTAAAAACATCATCTGCAATTAATATTTTTTCATTTATGGGAGACATTTGCTTATCAGAAAGGGTAAAAGCACCTTTAACATTTTGGCGTCTATGTAAATAAGTTTTACAAACTGTTTGTGATTTTGTTTTTCTGTTTTTAACTAAAAAGCATATGCATGGAATATTAAGATAGTTTGCAATATGTTTTGCAAGGTATTTAGACTGGTTGAAACGGCCTCGTTCATTTTTTCTTGTAGGAACATATGTTATTACGGTAGGTGTAAGATTATATTTTATTAATTCGTTAGCCATCTTATATGCAAAAAACCGCCCGATATCTTTTCTGTTCTTATACTTAAATTTGTGTACAATCACCCGTGCTGCTCCTGAATATTTACAACATGAAACAATAGCTTCAAGTGGCGGTCTTTCTATTTTAGGGTTATCCAGTGGGACGAAAGCTTTTTTACAGCTTTCGCACAAGGCTTCTTGCTGTGTTATTGGCAGGTTTTCAGAACAGCAAACACATATTGAGGAGAAAAATACATTCGTTATAAAATTCTTTATACCCATGATGAATCACTTATTTGGAATTTCAGTCCGGAATAGCGTTTATCGCTTTTGGCATTTTGTACCATGCTGAAAACACGCTGTGGCGAACCTACGATTATCAGCCTTTCCCTCGCCCGGGTAACAGCCGTATACAAAAGGTTTCGAGTAAAAAGTACGTCAGCTCCGTCCAGTAACGAAAGAATAACTGCATTAAACTCACTACCTTGGCTTTTATGAACGGTTATTGCATATGCCGGTTCAAGGTCATCAAGTAAATCAATTGTGTATGTAACTTTTTTATCATCATAATTTACGATGAGATATTCTTTGCCGCTGTCTATTTCTTCAATAATTCCTATATCGCCGTTAAAAACGCCGTCTTCTGCTTCGCCGTTAGGTTTTTCGCCTATGATATCATAATTGTTTCGTGTTTGCATGACTTTATCACCTTCACGAAATACAGTGCCTCTAAACATCAGCTCTCTTTTTGTATGAGCTTCAGGATTTATCGCTTGACGAATATATTCGTTTAGAACGGTTGTTCCGGATGCCCCTTTTCGGGTTGGCGATAAAATCTGTATATCAGTAAGCGGTTCATATCCATACGCTTTAGGTAAACGATCGGCGTAGAGGGAGGAAATTAATTCACATTGTGTCTGAGAATCATCTGCACGTAAAAAGAAAAAGTCCTTTTTTGTTTCGTTTAAAATAGGTTTCTCTCCTAGTAAAATCTTATGTGCATTTGTAACGATTAAACTTTGTTTTGCCTGACGAAATATTTCGTTAAGAGTAATTACAGTAGCTTTACCGCTTTCGATAATATCCTTAAAAACCTTACCCGGACCAACCGGTGGTAGTTGTGAAGCGTCTCCTACCATTATAAGTTTAGCAGTTATAGGCATAGCTTCTAATAAAGCTCTCATTAATACGATATCGATCATTGAGCTCTCATCTACAATAACAGCATTATATTCAAGCATATTTTGATTGTTTTTTAAAAAAACATAATCTCCGCCTTGCATTTTATATTCTAAAAGCCGGTGCAGTGTTTTAGCTTCTCTCCCTGTAAGCTCAGAGATCCTTTTAGTAGCTCGCCCTGTAGGTGCTGTTAATGCAAATGATATTCCACGCATTTCAAAAGCATGTATTATTCCGTTAAGTGTTGTTGTTTTACCTGTTCCGGGTCCTCCTGTGAGAACAGATATTTTATGGCAACATGCTTCTTTAATTGCTGTTTTTTGATTTTCTGCAAACTCTATACCAAGTTCTTTTTGTATCGTATTTATATCGTTTTCAAAGTTTCCGTCATACTCTTCGTTAAATTGTGCTGCAAGACATACACGTTCAGAAACAGCTTTTTCACAATCATATATACCATGGAGATACACACCGTCTGTGTTTCCTATTTTCTCTTTATATATCAATAAAGAATCTTCAATCATTAGCTCGATATTGTTTATAACTGTTGTTTCATCAGATGAAAGCATCTGTGATGCAAGTGTGGAAAGCTTTTGTTTTGGTAAAAAAGTATGCCCCCCACTGTATAAATTATATTCAAGAATATATATAATAGCTGATTGTATGCGGTTTTCACTTGTTTTGTCATAACCCATTTTCTCAGCAATTTCATCAGCTTTTTCAAACCCGAGTCCTTGTATTTGACAAAGGCGATAAGGGTTGTTTTTTATAACATCGTAAGCTCTTAAGCCCCACTGTTTATATATTTTAAATGCAAAATTAGGGGTTATTCCGAATTGCTGAAAATAAAGTAAAATAGATTTGACACCGAGGGTTTCTTTCATGCTTTTAGCTATTTTTTCAGCTTTTGCAACAGTTATCCCTTTTAGTTGAGCAACTTTAGCAGGTTCGTTTTCTAAAATTTCAAGAGTTTCCGGGCCAAACGCATCTACAAAAATTCTTGCAGTTTTAGCTCTTACACCCGGAACAATTCCGGAAGAAAGATACCTTAAGATTGCAGTTTCGTTTTTAGGAAGACTACATGTAAAAGATGTTACGGAAAACTGTTTTCCGTATGACTGATGTGTTATCCAATCACCCTCAACACTTATCATTTCTCCTTCTGCAACAAGCGGCAAAATGCCGACAGTTACGACAGTTTCTTCACCAGTAGACATTTCCAAAACTGTGTAGCCGTTGTCGGCATTTTTATATATTATTTTTTCAATTATTCCTTCAATATTCATCATCTTCGTATATTAACAGCGTATCCCAAAGTTTCAAGTGGTAGGTTTACTATCGATTTCTTTATAGGAATACTTTCACCTGTTTTAAGCATTAAAAACAAAGTTTTTTTACTTTCATCAACAGATACGGATTTAATATCTGAAAGCAGTATTTTACCGTAACGAAAAACTTCTATCTGCTCATTATCAAGAATTACAGTCGGTCTTGAAAAAATATTACGGATTGCATTTAAAAGTGCTGTAAACGTAAACGCAAACGCAACAGAAAAAACCGTAAATAAAACAACACAGATTATTTTTTGGAGATCAGTCTTAGGAGAATGTAAATATAAAAATACAATACCGGTAATACAAAGGCCTGTTAAAACAGCAAATATTCCTTGTTTAATAAAATTTTTAGATTTGGGGCGTCGTACTATGAGCTTTATATTGTTCATCTTGACACCAAACCGACTTTCTTATAAACTTTTGTAAGGGTTTTATTTGCAATATAACGAGCTCTCTCAGCTCCGGTACGGTAGATTTGTTCTAATTGTGCTTTGTCTGAAATCAACGTGTTGTATTTTTCTTGAATAGGTTCCAACATATCAGCAACAACTCCCCCAACAGCCAGTTTGAAATCACCGTAACCTTTACCGCAAAAATCAGTTTCAATCTCTTCATATGTTTTGCCGGTGATTGCCGAATAGATCGTCATAAGGTTATTGATTCCGTCTTTACCTTCTGCAAAACGAATTGTTGCATCACTGTCAGTTACGGCACGTTTAAATTTTCGTATAACAACATCTTTTTTGTCTAAAAGATTTATCGTACCATTTTCATCGTCATCACTTTTGGACATTTTTTGTGTGGGGGAGGTAAGTGATTTTATTCTCGCACCTACTTTGGGTGTATAGGCTTCGGGAAGAGTAAAGACATCCCCGTATATACCATTAAATCGTGTAGCAATATCTCTGCAAATTTCGAGATGCTGACGTTGATCTTCTCCTACCGGTACAAGGTCTGCCTGATAAAGTAAAATATCAGCTGCCATTAATGAAGGATATGTGAAAAGTCCTGCATTTACATTCTGTGCATTTTTTGCTGATTTATCTTTGAACTGAGTCATTCGAGAAAGCTCTCCGAACATTGTGTAGCAGTCTAAAACCCAGCCCAGTTCAGCGTGTTGTGAGACATGACTCTGGAAAAAAAGCATATTCTTTTCAGGATCTATACCGCAGGCGATATATAAAGCAAAAAGTTCCAAGGCATTTTTACGCAGTGTGGCAGGTTCCATGCGTATTGTAAGAGCATGGAGGTCAGCTATACAGTAAAAACAATTATATTCGTCCTGAAGCTCAACCCAGTTCTTAACTGCACCCAGATATCCTCCTATGTTAAGATTACCTGTTGGTTTTATACCACTAAGAATAGTCTTTTTTCCATCTAACATTATTATTTATATCCTCTCTTATACATTGATTTCGTTTTTAATTAATTCAGCAAGTGTTTTTATCCCTTTATCGATTTGTTCCAGTGTAGGCATTGAATAGTTAAGGCGTATTGCCGAGGACAGGGCGTTTTCTTTACATAAAAACGCTGAGCCGGGAACAACGGCAATTTTACTTGCAAGAATTTTCTTTGAAAAGTCGTTTGTGTTTATACCATGACCGAGATCACACCAAATAAAAAGTCCGCCTTCAGGTCGTGTATAGGTGACATCCTTTGGAAAATATTCATCCATTACTGAAAGCATTTTTAAAGCTTTTTCACGGTAAATATTCCTGTTTTGTTCAATATGTGCATCAATATTTTCTTTTGCCATATATTCACTTACAATCATTTGAAAAAATATATTTGTATGAACGTCGTTGACTTGTTTTGCAACCACTATTTTTTCTATTATCTCTTTTGGTGCACATAGGTATCCCATTCTCATTCCGGGAGAAAGAATTTTTGAAAAAGAGCTGCAATATACGACAATACCGTCTTCATCAAATGACTTTATTGTGGGAATATCTTCTCCCGAAAAACGCAATTCTCCGTAGGGATTATCTTCAAGAATAATAACACCGTATTTTTTTGCCAGCTCATAGATTTTTATACGTTTTTCGTTAGAAGTCGTGATACCCATAGGATTTTGGAAAGTGGGAATTGTATAGATCATTTTAACACGGTTTTCTGTTTTAAGAACGTGTTCGAGTTTTTCTATATTCATCCCGTCATCTTCCATTTCAACCCCTACAAGACGAGCACGAGTTGCTCGGAAGCAGTTGAGAGCACCTATAAAAGAAGGCTCTTCACAAATGACTACATCGCCTTCATTGCATAATACTTTACATGTAAGATCAAGCCCCTGTTGTCCGCCTGTAACAACTATAGTTTCGTCAAATTCACGACCTATGTTAAACTTTTCTTTCATCCTTAATGAAAGTTGGCGACGAAGCTCCGGATAGCCTTCTGTTATACTGTATTGAAGGGCATCTGCCGAATGATTGTTAAAAAGATCTTCAGCAATTCTGTTCATCGCTTTTGCAGGGAATGTTGCAGGATCCGGATTGCCTCCTGCGAAAGAAATTATTGTCTTATCACCGAGAACCTTAAAAATTTCTCTTATTGCGGAAGGTTTCAAAGACGCTATTCTATCTGAAAATTCCATAATTATATCCTTCTTAATTTATATATTTATTGCACAGAGTATATATCCCAAACAAGAGGAATAAAAACTGTTAAAAGCTATTTGTTTAAGCTGCGGGTCCTTTTGATATTTTCTTACAATCTGTAGTAAGTTGTTTATTGTTTGTTCAAAAAACAGAAAGGGAGGAACCGCTAAAGATCCTTTGGGAAAATCAAAAAGAGTGGTGAAAACTTGTGTCAGCCCTACCACGAGCTCGTCCTTTGCAGACTGAAAATGTGTACCGGTACTGCAGTCTAATAATAAAAACATATTTTTATTAAACAATGGATCACTTCGAACCAACCATCTTTTAAACTCTTGGCAAAAAAGCCGTGTATCACGTATGTTTTTAAAATCAACTATCATATTTTCCGAAAGCGAGCGTGCAATATATGCTTGAGTTTTTGCATATTGATCAGAAACTATGTATGCAAATATCTCATCTTTACTGCTGAAATAATTATAAAAATTACCCAGCCCCGTTCCGGCTGCTTTTGCCATACGGCGCATTGAAGCCCCGGCATATCCGTATTTTAAAAATTCGTCAGTTGCTGCTTTTATTATAGCCTTCTGAACTGCATCCTTTTTAACTTGCACTTGTGCTTCGCTCCTTTAATCCGTCTTTAACCAGATTTACAGCCGTGTTCACATATAAAACAAACAGTATACTTACAGGTAAAAAACTTATCCAAAGCCCTGTTGTAATACCCAGTATATTCAGACTTATATCAGTAAAATGGTAAACTACGGAAAGCACAGATATTATAAAAAAGAGAACAGAAAAAACAACCGAAAAAACAGTATATATTTGATATGCACGTTTTGAATATATTATTTCGCTGTATTCATTTTTATAAGAAAATTTATTTGTGGCGGGTGCCTTCTTTGTTTGTGCAGATGTTACTTTTGCAAAAGCTATACAGAAAATTGCAATATAGATCATATATACTGCTATAAATAAAAACTCAAATTTTGTATAAATACTACCTATCCAAACAGCAGCTATCGCAATAAATTTTATATTATCGGTAAAAGCAGATGCATAAAAAGGAGCAAGTTGTGCTGCAAATGTTAAAAATGACACAACCGATAGAAACACAGAAATCGAAGCGAGTTCCTTGAGCAGTCTGTTTCGGTATGTTATATTTTCAAGGCCTAAGTAAATTAAAAGAAATCCAATAAAATCAGGAGCAAGGTCAATTCTAAGCTCTTCTCCGGAGGGAAGAATAGACGTATACAAAAGTGTGAGTGCGACTAACGCAAGCCCAAAAACGACAGTCCTTCTCATTGCGGTCCCCTCTCTAATTCATATTGTTTAAGATATGGTTTTTCTTTCACACAAAACATAACACCAAATTTTTTATTAAGATTTATAATGTTAATTCTTTTTCTTCCCACCATTTTTGATATACAGCCGGGTGCAACATAAATTATAGAATTACTTGTGGGAGGATTATTTGAAAACATTTTTTCAGCATTTAAATAAAAAATTCGTTGAGATACGAGCTCTCCGAAAGCAGGATGAAAAGGTCCTGCCACAACGCTTTGAGTTTTTACAAGGTCTGAAGAATGGAGACCTAAACGTATTATTTTTATTTTACTTTTCTCAAATATATAAACCATTTTAGCACAAAGCTCAACAGCCTGTTCAACACTTAGGGGGTTAAAATCCCCGTCATAATAAGCTGATTCCAGTTCGGTGTCTTTTATTACCACGCAAGGGTAAATTCTAACAGCGTCAGGCTTAAGTGCAGCGATTTTTTCAGCAGTTTGAATCGACGTTTCCTCTGTATCACCGGGAAGGCCTGGCATAAACTGTAAAACGAGTTCAAACCCATATTTTTTTATAAGCTCTGTGGCTTTTTCTGTATCCTTTGATGTATGCCCTCTGTTAGAAAGCTTTAAAACTTCATCAGACATACTTTGTGCGCCCAGTTCAATTGTTGTTACACCATAACTCTTAAGTATATCAAGAATTTCAGTATTAATATAATCAGGCCGTGTTGAGAGGCGTATGCCTGTCACGGCAGGATTTTCGTTTTTTATACGTCTTGCCGCATCTAGATAAAAAATCATATCTTTTGCGTCAAGACCTGTAAAGCTTCCGCCGAAAAAAGCTAAATCCACTTCATTGAAACGATGCGGAATATCTTTTAATGCGGCGGAAAAAAAACCGTAAGGATCTGAAGGTGCTGAAATTGTTCCGGCTATTCTTTTTTGATTACAAAAAACACAGTCGTTTTTACAGGCAAGGTGAGGAATGAAGAGAGGTACAGATGCGTGGCTCACAATTTGACTCCCATTAACTCAAGAGCTTTTTTTGCGGCTTCCTGTTCAGCAGCCTTTTTTGTCTTTCCCTCTCCCTGTGCCATCTCATTTGAATTAATATGTACTGCACAGACAAAAATCCGGTCATGTGCCGGGCCTTGTTCAGAAACAAGAGCATACGAGAGCTTCTCACCGGGATTTTTTTGTACTATTTCCTGTAAGATTGTCTTATAGTCACGTGCATTTTTAATTGAAGCGTATTTTTCTTTTAAAAACGGAAGAATGAATTTTCGAGCAGGCTTGATTCCTCCGTCTAAATAAACAGCGCCAAGAAGAGCTTCGGTTGCGTCGGCTAAGATAGACGGGCGCAATCTTCCTTCTTTTTGCTCTCCTTTACCAAGGTATATATATGCTCCCAATCCGATAACAGAAGCATATTCGCAAAGAGCCTCTTCGCAAACCATAGATGCACGCAATCTTGAAAGATCACCCTCGTTACCTTTTGCCTTCGTATAAAGATATTCAGTACAAACTATTGATAACACAGCGTCACCCAAAAATTCGAGCCTTTCGTTGCACTCACCCTCACCTTTATGCTCGTTATGGTATGAGGAATGAGTAAGAGCTGTTAAGAGCAGCTCTTTGCTTAGAAATTCATATTCAATTTTTTCTTCCAGCTCTATTAGAGAGTCCATTAGTTGTTTTCCTTACAATCGTTAATATAATTAACGAGGTCGCCTATTGTTTGAATTTTTTCAATATCATTGTCATCTGTTAAGATGTCGAACTCTTCTTCAATTATAAGAAAAAGTTCCTGCATATCCTGTTCATCTGCAAAAAGATCATCGTCGAACAATGTGTGCTCGGAAAGCTCACATGACGGTTCAAAAATATCATTTATTATATCATATACTTGTTCCAGCATTTTTTTATCACCTCTGTTTTATGTTGTCCGTAATTTCTTCAATTATATTTGAAGATGCAAAAATTTTTGCTTGATTGATTGCATTTTTAATTGCGCGGGCATCACTGCTGCCATGTGCTTTTATAACAGGCTTTGAAATACCTAATAATGCAGCTCCGCCTATTTCTTTATAATCGGATTTTTTCTTAAACGCTTTTATATCTTTCATTACTAATGCTGCTGCAAGCTTTGATATAATGCTTTTACCGAACAGCTTCTTCATGAAATCAAGGAAGAACAGGGAAGTTCCCTCAACAGTTTTGAGTATTAAATTTCCTGTAAACCCATCTGCGACGTAAACATCACATTCTCCAAGCATTAAACCTCTGCCTTCTACGTTACCTATAAAATTAATATTTTTATTTTCGCGTAAAAGCTTGTTAGAAGACGTATAAAGTTCTGTTCCTTTACAATCTTCTGAGCCGTTGTTTGCAAGCCCTATACGAGGTTTTGCGATATTATACATATTTTTCATATAAACAGAGCCCATAATACCGTACTGCTCTAGAAACTCAGGCCGGCAGTCTATTGTCGCACCACTGTCTATAAGCATAACAAGGCCTTCTTTATTGGGAAGAACCGGTGCAAGTGCAGCACGTTTAACTCCATTTATTCTTTTAACTATAAGCGTTGCTCCTGTTAAAAGTGCGCCTGTGTTACCGGCGCTGAGCATAGCATCGCCTTCGCCGTTTTTAAGCATTTCAAGCGCAACTCCCATGGAAGATTCCTTTTTATCTTTAACAATGGAAATAGGATCATCTTCCATTGTTAAAACAGTAGGTGCGTCAACCAACGAAATGTTCTGACGAGAAATTTGGTTTTCTTCCATTAGTTGTTCTATCTCTGCTTTTTTTCCGGTAATTACAATTTCTACACCATATTCAACAACTGCTTGTGCGCAGCCTTGTAATACAGCGAGTGGGGCGTTGTCACCGCCCATTCCGTCTACAATTATTTTCATAGTGGTAACCTCTTTATTAATTCTATGCTTCTTTGAGATATAAGTTCATTTTTATCACTTTTTTTAAGTTTTTTTCCTGTATATTCCGGCGGAGGAATAAGCCCAAAATTTATATTCATCGGCTGAAAATGTTCGGAGCTGGCCGTTGAAATATAATTCGCCAGGGCACCTATTGCAGTTTCTTTAGGAAATACTAAAGGAGTCTCCCTCTCCGGGTCAGCGTTTATACCTGCAACAAATCCGGACGAAACACTTTCAATATATCCTTCAACTCCTGTCATCTGGCCGGCAAAGAACAACTTAGGATTTTGTTTAAATGCATAGGTGTTTGTGAGAAGAGAAGGGGAATTTATAAATGTGTTACGGTGCATTACCCCATAGCGAACAAACTCCGCATTTTCAAGGCCCGGAATAAGAGAAAATACACGCTTTTGCTCTCCGAAAGTCAGATGTGTTTGAAACCCGACTATATTATAAAGTGATGAAGCAGCATTATCCTTGCGAAGTTGGACAACAGCTTCAGATCGAACACCGGTTCGTGGATCTGAAAGGCCGACAGGTTTTAACGGGCCAAAGAGCAGTGTTTCATACCCTCTTTTTGCCATTACTTCAACAGGCATACAACCTTCAAAAACTTTACTGTTTTCAAAACCGTGTAATTTTACTTCTTCTGCCGTAATTAGAGCATTATAAAAAACATTATATTCTTCTTTAGTCATTGGGCAGTTTATATAGTCTGCGGTTCCTTTGTCATAGCGTGAAGCTAAAAAAGCTTTAGACATATCAATGCTATCAGCGCTTACTATCGGTGCTGCCGCATCAAAAAAGTGAAGATAATCAACACCGAAAAGATTTTTTATTTCTGCAGATAGGGCATCTGATGTTAAAGGCCCTGTAGCTATAACTGTATTATCATCAAAATCAATCGAAGTTATTTCTTTTTCTATTATTTTTATATTAGGGTTTTCTCTTATGGCTTTAGTGACTGCTTTTGAAAATTCGTCACGGTCAACTGCTAAAGCTCCTCCAGCGGGAACTTTTGTTTGGTCTGCACAACGCATTACAAGACTGTCAAGCATTCTAAGCTCTTCTTTCAAAAGACCTATTGCGTTTTTAAGGCCTTCAGCTCTGAAAGAATTTGAACAACAGAGTTCACAAAAGTCGTTAGTCGTATGTGCTGGGATTTTCTTTTGCGGTTTCATTTCGTAAAGAGAAACTTCTACTCCTCGCTTTGCAAGCTGGTATGCCGCTTCACAGCCAGCAAGTCCGGCACCTATAACATTAGCTTTTTTCATCGGTTTTCTTCTTTTCAGTATATCCGCAGGCTTCGTTAAGGCAATGTTTTACACGGCTCATGCCTTTAAAAAGAGTTTTACCGCATTTAGGGCAGAGGTCTTTTGTCGGGGCATCCCAAGACATAAAACCACATTCTTCCCTGGGCTTTTCACATGCGTAATATGTTTTTCCCTTAGGTGAACGACGAACAACTATTCTGGAGCCGCATTTAGGGCAAGTTCCGTCAGTATAGTTTATAATTGCTTTAGTGTTTCTGCATTCCGGGAAATTAGGGCATGCCAAAAATCTCCCAAAACGCCCGTTTTTATAAACCATTTTTGCACCGCAAAGTTCACATGTTACATCGCTGACTTCATCCGGAACTTTTATACGGACATTTTCCATATTCTTTTCAGCATCCTCAAGTGTTTTCTCAAATCCACCGTAAAAATCGTTAAGAACTTCAAGATATGTTTTATCACCATGCTCTATTTTATCAAGTTTTTCTTCCATGTCCGCTGTGAATTTTAAATCTACAATATCTTTAAAATTCTCGGTCATAACATCTGTTGTTATAAAGCCCATTTGTGTCGGGATAAGAATTTTATTTTTCTTTTCGACATAATCTCGTTCAATGATGGTACTTATTGTAGGTGCATATGTTGACGGACGACCTATTCCGTTTTCTTCCAGTGCTTTGATGAGAGATGCTTCTGTGTATCGTGGCGGCGGCGGAGTAAACTTTTGTTCGTGTTTTAACTCTGTAAGCTGCGGTTTATCTCCTTCCTCAAGGGGGGGGAGTTTACCGGTGTCTTCGTCATCATCGTCTTCGTAATTATAAAGAACTGTAAAGCCTTTTATTGTGATTTTAGAATCGCTTGCACGGAAGATATAGTCATTTGCTTTAACATCAACGGAAACCGTATCGTAAACAGCCGAAGCCATCTGGCTTGCTACAAATCGTTCCCAGATTAATTTATAGAGGCGGAATTGTTCTGATGTTAAACTGCCTTTAACAACTTCTGGTGTTAGAGTTACATCTGTTGGACGGATAGCTTCATGGGCATCCTGCGCAGTGCTCTTTGTTTTAAATATACGTGGAGTTTGAGGATAAAAATCTTCTCCGTATTTTTGGAGAATGAAATCTTTTGTAGTAAAGCGTGCTTCATCTGAAATACGCAAACTGTCAGTTCTCATATATGTTATAAGACCTGAAAGTCCTCTGTCTTGTATATCAACACCTTCATAAAGGCTTTGTGCAACGCTCATTGTTTTTTGAGGTCTCATATTTAAACGAACTGAAGCTTCTTGCTGAAGGGAACTTGTTGTAAAAGGAGGTCTGGGTAACTTTGTTTTTTGCTGACGTCTGATTTTATCAATAATGTATTCAGCACCGTCAATTGAATCTAATATCTCTTTAAGTTGCTGTTCATTATCAATCGACATTTTCTCGCTTTTACCGTAAAATCGAGCTATAAAACTTTTTGTATCTTTTTTTAAAACAGCATCAAGGTTCCAGAATTCTTGCGGAACAAAAGCTTCTATTTCCCTCTCTCTGTCAACGACCATGCGGGTCGCAACAGATTGCACACGGCCGGCAGACAAGCCACGTTTAACTTTTTTCCATAAAAATGGACTTAGTTTATAACCCACTATTCTATCCAAAACTCTGCGAGCCTGCTGTGAATTAACAAGGTCTTTATCTATATGTGTAGGTTCTTTTATTCTGTTTTTAATAGTTTTTTCAGTTATCTCGTCAAAAGTAACTCGAATGTTTGATTCTGTATCGAGGCCCAACAGATTGGCAAGATGCCATGCAATGGCTTCGCCTTCTCGGTCAGGGTCGGTTGCGAGATAAACATTTTTACATTTTGCGGCTTCTGTCTTGAGTTCTTTAAGAAGCGCCGCTTTGCCGTCTTTTCGAGAAACAACGTATTCAGGCGTAAATCCGTTTGGAATATCAACACCTAGCTTTGAAGCTGGAAGATCTCGAATATGTCCTTTTGAAGACATGACTTCGAAACCTGAGCCCAAAACCTTTTTAATTGTTCTGATTTTTGTCGGTGATTCGACTATGACAAGTGTATTTTTTTTGTTTACCGCCGTTTTTTTGGTTGTTTTTTTCGGCATAAAGTATCTCCTTACAGTCTTACTATATATAATCCGCCTTTTATCGGTTTTATAATCCCTTTAAGCTCCAGTTGTTGAAGAAGAACGAGGGTACAGCTTATGGGAATATCTGTTTTTGCACTTATTGCATCTGCAGATAATTGTTCTGATCCGATTGCTTGACATATTTTTTGCTCATTTTCATCAAGTGTTTGCATATATGATTTTTTAAGCTCTTTGTTTTTATGAGCATTTTCTTTAAATTTTTCTTCTTTAATAACTTTTATTTTATCGCCATATATAGGATAATATTCCTCAAGAATGACAGAAATTCCGTTACAAAAGATTGCCCCTTCCTTAATCAAGGCATTCGTTCCTTTGCTTTCTGACGCATTCAGCCCTCCCGGGATTGCAAAAACTAATCTGTTTTGCTCGAGTGCACAGGAAGCTGTAATCAAACTGCCTCCTTTAGCGGCTGTCTCAACTATCAATGTCCCAAACGTCATTCCGCTTAAAATTCTGTTTCGTATAGGAAAAAAGCTTCTTAACGGTTCGGTTCCGGGGAGTGCCTCGCTTATTACCGCTCCGTTTTGTGTTATTGCTGCGTAAAGCTCTCTATTTTCCGGCGGATATATTCTATCAACGCCGCCAGCTAAAACAGCTACGGTCGGGCTGGTAGCAGCTAAAAGACAGCCTTTGTGCGAATATGTGTCTATACCTCGCGCCAATCCACTAACAACAGTGAATCCAAAGCTTGAAAGAGCATATGCAAATTTTGCAGAGTTTTTTCTTCCGTCATCAGAGCAATTACGTGTACCTATTATTGTTATTGCAGGATTTTCGCAAGTATTAGGTAGCGTCCCTTTTACAAAAAGCGCTGCGGGAGGAGATGGGATTTCACGAAGAAATGAAGGGTAATTTTTATCATAATACGTTATTACTTCAATTTTTTCTTTCCTATATTTATCCAGAAGCTCAGTTGCTCTATCCAGTGAACATGAACAAAGTTCTCGTCTGTCATTATCAGAAAACATGTTTTTATCCAAGTTTCCCTGGCAAGCTTCGTAGAGTGCTTTACCGCTATTATATTGTTTTAAAAGCTTGTAATTACGGGACAGAAATTGCTTATTAGTCAGCGATAACAGCCAAACCAGATAGAGATCGTTCATGTTTATGAACACCCTTTCTCATGTTTGAAAATAAATTTCAAACTATATTCCCAACACATACATTGTTATACCTGCCGCTACTGAAGCGTTAAGCGAATTTTCTTTTTCTATAGGTATATATATTTTTTCATCTGAAAGTTCGGATATTTCTTTAGAAACGCCATTACCTTCATTGCCTATAACTATCGCAATTTTATCATGTTTTACAGCGTTTTTTAAAAGTGTTGCAGAAAGGTCAAGCTCGGTAGAGTATATATAATAACCATCTTTTTTTAATTCTTTGATTCTTGTTTTTAATTCTGTTCTCTCGACGTAACAGCTTAAAATAGCTCCTGCTGAACTTCTTACAGTCTTAACTGAATAAGGGTTTGCCGATGCCTGTGAAACTATTACCCCAAATCCGAATGCAGAAGCTGTCCTTATAATTGTTCCCACATTTCCGCTGTCTTGCACATTGTCGAGTAATATAAGCTTTTCAGGTTGTTTAGGATTATCTTTAAAAGCAATCGCAACAACTTCCTGCCCTGATACTGCACTTGATATTTTATCTGCAACAGATGAAGAAATTTCATATACGTTTAAAAAATTTGATGCGATATCCTTATATTTCTCCACATCCGTGATAAAAACCGTTTTAATATTATCCGGGTTACAGTCTGACACAAACTTTATACCTTCAATTATAAATCCATTTTCCGAAGGGTTTGATTTTGCATCAAGCACCTCTTTTAATAAGGGCGATTTCCGGCTGTTTATCTTTCCTTGTATCACTTTGTTACCTTTGCTATATCAGAATTTAATCCTATTACCACAAGAACGTCGTTTTCTGTAAAAACTCCGTCCGGGTTAGGTGAGACATCTATTGTTTCGCTTTCGTGATTTTTTAACGCAACAACATTAATACCATAGTTTGAACGTAAATTTAACGCACGAAGAGTTTTACCTACCCATGCTTTAGGCATTTGTATTTCAACTATGGAATATTTATCCGAGAGCTCAATAAAGTCTAATATTCCTGCAGAAGATAGACGTTGAGCTAATTTTGTACCCATATCTTTTTCGGGGAATATTATTTTATCTGCACCCACCTGCCGTAAAACGCGTGCATGAATTTCTGTTGAAGCTTTGTTTATAACGTATTTTGCACCGAGGTCTTTAAGCATAAGAGTTATAAGAATGCTTGATTCAACACTTTCGGACATTGCTACTATTATACAATCGAAATTGCGTACGCCTAAACTTTCAAGAGTTTGCTTATCTTTGCATTCTCCGGAAAGGGCATGAGTTACATGCGGCGCAACATCCTCGACAATTTCGGGATTTTTATCAACGGCTAAAACCTCGTTTCCTAAAGCAGTAAGAGTAAGAGCAACGCTTTTTCCGAAGCGACCGAGTCCTATTATTAGAAAAGATTTCATTTTCTTCACCTATCCTATTATAACTTTTCCTTCCGGATATTGTAATTTATTGAGTGAACTTTGTTGTTTATTGAAAATAGCAAAAGAAAGAGTCAAAAGCCCTACACGACCGAAATACATAAGGAATATTATTATTATCTGAGAAAGAGCAGATAATTCCGTAGTTATCCCGAGTGTAAGACCAACTGTTCCGAAAGCCGATACACATTCATATAGAACATCAGTGAATGAAAGATTTGGCTGTAAGAAACAAATCGAAACTGAACATATAAACAGTACGGCTGCAGCCATTAGAACAAGAGTGAAAGCTCTGAAAACCGTTTCGTTAGAAATTCTTCTCTCAAATGCAGTAACTTCTTTTCTGCCCCGAGATATACAAGATACTCCGACTACAAGAACGGAAAATGTAGAAACTTTGATACCGCCTCCGGTAGATCCCGAGTTTGCACCTATGAACATTAGAAGAATCGTAATTGCTTTTGAAGCATCACGCATTGCTGCAAGGTCTATGGTATTAAAGCCTGCCGTTCTCGGTGTTACAGCTTGAAACATTGAAGCAAGGATTTTACCTTTTAACGATAATGGCTCAAGTGTTTCAGGGTTTGACGCTTCAGTAAATAACATAAGAACTGAACCTAGTAAAATTAAAAATCCTGTAGTAATTAAAGCCATTTTTGAAAATAGAGAAAAACGAGAGAACTTTTTCAGTGTGAAAATCTCTTCCCAAACTATAAATCCAAGTCCTCCTATTATTATAAGCAGCATTACAGTCAAACAAACAACAATGTCGTCTGCATATGCGGTCAGAGACGAGAATTTCCCGGAAAATTTACCCATAAGGTCAAATCCTGCATTACAAAAAGCCGAAACAGAAGTGAAAACACCTTTCCAAATGCCGTCAAAAATACCGAATTGCGGAATAAAACGAGTGCTTAAAATTATAGCCCCGGCACCTTCGAAACAGAGCGTTCCTACAAGAATATGCTTTACTATGCGTATCGCACCTTTAAACTCAAAAAGGCTAAAGGATTGTGCTGCGCGCATTCTTTCTTTAAATGATATATTTTTACGAATGATAAATGAAAACAACGTTGCCAATGACATAAAACCTAATCCGCCGATTTGTATCAGCGTTAAAATAATAACTTGCCCAAGTCCGCTCCAGTGAGTTGCTGTGTCAACTACAACAAGCCCTGTTATACATGAAGCAGAAGTTGCTGTAAACAGGCATGATAAAAAGTTTGTAGACTCACCACTTGCTGATGATATAGGCAATGAAAGGAGAATAGCGCCTATTAGTATCAGTACAATAAATCCTATTGCAATTATTTGCGTCGAATCCAATTTGATCCGTTTTCGCATTTTAAGCACGGCTTATAAAACCCCTTTCAAGCCAACTCTTATTACTTCACCTTATTTATTTAATAAAATAACGGCATTTTTATTCCCAACAATATATTTATTTAAAATAAACCAAATAGAAAATAAAACGATTTAGCAAACATTATCTTATAATATATCACTAAATTGAAAAAAGGTCAATAGCTGAAAGTGGATTTTTTTTAAAATTTGAAAAAAAATATTTATAGATTGCATTTTTCAATATTATATGTTATACTGTTTCCAATTAAAAGAAAGGATAATTGCAATGAAAAAAATTATTTTGGCAACTATTTCTGTTTGTATTTTATTTTCTTTGTGTTCCTGTTCATCATATGCAGCAGTAAAAAGTGATACTTTTGAAAATATTGCCGGATACCAGTGGAAAAACGTCAAGAATTTTTCCGAGGGATTAGCAGCAGTAAAAAAAGATAAACTGTGGGGATTTATTAATACCTCAGGTGAACTTATAATAGATTATACATATGATTCCGTTGTTCGTTTTTCCGAAGGGCTCTGCGCTGTTCAAAAAGATGGAAAATGGGGTTTTATTAATAATAAAGGTGAGATGGTTATTAATAACCAATATTCCTTGGCTTCTATATTTTCAGAAGGATTTGCAGCTGTTAAACAGGGAAATTATTATGCATATATAAACAATAAGGGGATAGCCATAACCGGATTTGATTATACAGAAGCTCTGGAGTTTTCAGAAGGAATTGCAGCGGTAAAAAAAGACGGGAGTTACGGTTATGTTGACACCACAGGAAAAATGGTTATTGAAAACAAGTGGTCCGAAGGTCAACTTTTCAGCGAAGGTCTTGTTGAGGTCTTCAGCCCCGATACAAACCATTTAAGCGGGTTTATGGATGCATCGGGAAATCTTGTTATTAACACAAAGTTCAGCGATGCACTTGCTTTTTCGGAAGGTTATGCGGCTGTGCGTATTTCAGACAGTGAGAATAACCTTTACTGGGGTTTTTGTGATAAGACAGGTAAAGTGGTTATAGACACTGTTTACGGCGAAGCATATTCGTTTTCAGAAGGATTAGCTGTAGTAGGGAAAATTATTGCCTCCGAAAAAAGCCTATACGGATATGTGAAACCTGACGGTACATTATTGGTAGATATGATGTATAATTATGCTTATGCATTAACCGAGGGCCGTGGACGTGTTGCTTCAGATGGCTTATGGGGCTTTATTGACAGTAAAGGTAACAAAGTTATTCCCTTGGAATACGAGGCGGCAAATGATTTTTCAGAAAATTTTGCTGCCGTTAAAAAGAACGGTAAATGGGGATTAATTGATAAATCAGGAAACGTTGTTTTACCCATGGAATTTGATGAAATAGGTAATGTTTCAGATAGTTGTGCTTATATTAAATCTAATGATAAATATTCTTTTGTAAAGGTAAAATAGTATGATAATAAAAAATATTAATTCGCTCCAGCGAGTTTTTGGTGATAACGAGCCGGTTGGTGAGATTTCGTCGGCTGTTATGCTTTCAAACGATGTTTATAATTTTCAAATTGCAGTATGTCCGGAAGAAGAAGTGTTTTTGAAGTTTAAAATTGAAACGGATATAGAAGAAGCTATTACAATTCGGAATGTTTTCTCTGTTCCTTCAGATCTCGAAATTTATCCTGATTATGACAAAAACGGTTTTTATGAATTTTCTCCAAACGGGATGTATCCCGATGTTTTAAAACCTTTAAAAAACAATGTATTTTACGGTAAAAGAGGCAACTGGCAATCGTTATGGGTAACTGTTAACGCCGTGTCAGTAAAACCGGGAAAACATAATTTTTGTATTACGTTTGTAAATCCGCACAACGGCAAAGAATATGCAAAAGGAAATACTGTTAGTATTGAAATCCTGGATCCTGCGTTAGAGGATCAAAGGCTTATATACACCAACTGGTTTCACTGTGACTGTCTTGCACATTATTATAATGAAGAGGTATTCAGTGAGCGATTTTGGGCGATTACCTTTAATTATATGAAAACAGCAGCAGAGCATGGTATGAATATGATATTAACGCCGGTTTTCACCCCGCCGCTTGATACAGCTGTGGGCACTGAACGTTTAACAGTTCAACTTGTTGATGTTAAAAAAGAAAATAATAATTATTATTTTTCCTTTGAAAAACTTGGTCGGTGGATAGACACTGCAAGAAATTGCGGTATTACATATTTTGAAATTTCACATTTGTTTACGCAGTGGGGAGTCTCATCTTGCCCGAAAATAATGGGACGCGTAAATGGGGAAGAGAAACGTATTTTCGGATGGGATACAGCTGCGGACAGCCCGGAATATATCGCATTTCTTGATGCGTTTTTACCGGCACTTATTTCCTATTTAAAGAAGAAAAACGCTGATAAAACTTCTTACTTCCATATTTCAGATGAACCTTGTGCAGACTATATAGACAGGTACCGTTTTGCCAGTGGTATAATTAAAAAGCATTTAGGCACTGAGTTTCACACCTTTGATGCTTTGTCTGATTATGAATTTTACGAAAATGGGCTTGTCGAAACCCCGATACCTGCAACAAGCGCAATAGAGCCATTTAGAAATGTAAAAAATCTTTGGACATATTATTGTTGCGGTCAATTCAGAAACGGGTTGTCAAATCGCTTTTTCTGTATGCCTTCAACTCGTAACAGAATTATCGGTGTGCAACTATACATATATAATATAGAGGGCTTTTTGCAATGGGGCTATAATTTTTATAATACTCAAAATTCATTTTCACAAATTAATCCCTATCTGACAACTGCAGCCGGGGTAGCTTTCCCTTCCGGTGACGCATTTGTTGTATATCCTGAAACTGACGGCACAGCTCTGTCTTCGTTGCGCTTTGAAGTTTTTGCGGATGCTTTACGTGATTTACAAGCATTACAGACTCTTGAAAAAATAATTGGACGCCAGGCGGTTATATCAATTATACAAGAAGGTGTTGATTATGAAATAACCATGACTGAATATCCTACGGATTACAAATGGCTTATTAATTTACGCGAAAAGGTTAATATGAGATTAAATTCATTGTTAAAATAAACATTTTTAAATAAGCCTATTTGTTTAATTTTAACGAATTGTTTATTGACACAAAAAAAACATTGCAAAATGCTACTTTTTGTATTATAATTAAGTTAATTAAACTGGCAGAAGAAATTTTTGGAATTTTTTTAGGAGGAATAGAAAAAATGAAAAAAAGAGTTTTAGCAGCCATTCTTACTCTTGCTTTAGTTGCATCGCTTGTTGCTGCTATAAGCATTCCGTCATATGCGGCTACAATGGGTAAGACTCAAAGTAAGCTTATTGGTGAGCTTTCAGAATTTATTAAAACAGCAGAATCTCAGATTCCCCGTGACGACTGGCAGAATATTCCCGGTGAAACCGGCGAACATCCGTTGACTACTGAGCTTAAAGCGAAAATTGTTGAAGCAAAAGCTTTACGTGGCGAAAAGAATGTTGATAAAATGGATGCTTTTCTTGTCGATCTTTACGGCGGTTGGGTTGAATTAAAGGATGATAAAGACGTTCCTACAGGCGAATATGGTTATGGTGATTCCAATAAGCCATTTACCAAATTCCAAGATACTCTTAACATTCGTTGGGGCAGCGGCAACTATTTTAAGAAAAATTATACAGGTGTTGAGTATTCTCTTTATTATGGTGATAAGCCTCTTTCACAGTTGAAGAGAGAAAATTACACTATTGAAAGTTGGGAAGAGTTCCGTAAAACAGTTGATGTAATTGAAGCCTATATGAATGTTACTTCTGAATACCCGACAACACATATGTCTGTATGTACCCGTTCTGAAATGTATAAAAATCTTCAGGATTACTATGCTGCATACGATAAACTTGTGCCATTTAACGGAGACAAAGAGGTAAACAAATACAGAGGATATTTACATGATGTTCTTTTCCGTACATATTGTAAACCTTACGTAGAAAAAGGCTGGACATTTGAAGAAATGTACACCGTAATGGATGTAAAAAAGCCTGCAGATTCCCCTGAGTATAATGCATTTAAAAACTTTGTTGAAAGCTGTACCAATATATATAACGACGCCAATGCAACAGTTGAACAACTTCAGGGTTGCTTAGATATGGAGCCCAGATATACAGTAAAAACTGAAACATCTTCTTATCAGATAACAAAATCTGAGGCAGAAAAACAAATAGCTGAAGGAAAACTTAAAGAAGCTGATCTTGTTAGAGAAACCGATGAAGATGGCAAACCCACTGATAAATATGTTATGAAATATGAATATCAGGAAAAAATGAGCGGATATGTTCAGGATTTCCGTGATAATATCTATCTCGGTAAAAAATACAGAGAAGATAAGAATCCTATATATCAAAAAGCTTTACTGGAATATCAAAACGGTAAATCCACTAAAGAAAATTGGGATATTTTCATGAAGTGTTTTGAGAAAGTCGACGCTGTTATTAATGAGCCTTTAACAAAAGAGAGTGTCTTTGTACAAGGGATTGCAGATGTTAGAGCAGCATATGAAGTTTTGAAGGGCACATATACTGATAAAAAGCAATATGAGCTTGCTTACGAGCAAATCACCGAATGGGTTAAAGAAAAAGGCGAGCTTGATAAAATATACACAGCAGCAACCGTTGAAACATTTAAAACAGCTTTGAAGACTTTTGAAGATGCTTATGCTTCTTTCCAAAAGGGCGAAACATTATATACAGAAGAAGATCTATATACTTTTATTCTTTATATATATAATGCTAAAGACGGCTTGAAACTTTTAGATGACGGTGGCGACAAGGATGATGTTGGCCTTGAAGAAGTATTAAACCAAATGGTAGTACTATTTGATGAATTTACTTACATTAAAGAAGAATTTACAACAATGTTTGAAGATAACGATGTTGATGAGCTTCAGCAAGAATGTTTTGACTTATTTATCGAAGCTTATGATGCATTTGAAAAGCTGATGAACAAGGGCCTTGATGAAATAGAAGCAAACAAGAAAGATGCTAATGCAAAAATCACTGTGACAACACAGGAAATCTTTAAAGCTTTGCTTGAACTTTATCAGGCACAGAACTCTTTAACTCTTCAAATAGCAGCTCCGGGCACATCTAACGACTAATAATTAACAATTTAAAAGGTCCGCCCATATGGGCGGTCCTTTTTACAAATTATAATTCTATTATTTATCCATTAATTTGAAAAACTGTTTTATGTTTATATTCTTCATTCTTCTTTAATAAGCAACCTCCAAAATCAGCGCTGTTAGGGCTATTTGGAGCAAACTGTGTTTCCATACAAAAACCGGTTCGGAAATTTATAGGGTTACCGTCTTTGCCGGGTTCTGTTCCGTTTAGAAAATTCCCGGTATAAAGTTGTATACAAGGCATATCTGTGTATACACTCATTGAAATACCGCTTTTTTCGGAATATGCTTTTGCGGCATAAAAACCGTTAATAAAATAGTTACAGTCATATCCGTTTTGAATTTTAAGTTGTTTGTCATCAGCGTGTATATCTTTACCTATTTTTTTTGGAACACGAAAATCAAAAGGTGTACTTTCCACAGACGATTTTGATACAGGGATTAAACCTTCATCCGTATTATTAACATAATCGGCATTTATTTGAAGAAGAGTGTTTTCAATGCAATCACCATCAAGGTTGAAATACGAATGGTTTGTTAAATTTATCGTTGTGTCCTCGTCACAAACTGCGTAATAGTCAATTATAAATTGTTTATTAATCAGAGTAAATGTAACCTCAATATATAAATTCCCGGGGTAACCTTCTTCTTTATCCGGGCTTTGGAGTGAAAGGCAAATAGAGTTTTGGCTATAATATTTAACATTCCAAATCTTTCTGTTAAATCCGATGTTTCCACCATGTAAATGATTATAGCCGTCATTTTTAGCCAAGGTATATTTTTTATTATTTAAAACAAACTCACCATCTGCAATCCTATTTGCGTAACGCCCTACAGTTGCCCCTAAATAAGCCGTTGTTGTTTCATAAAAATCACGGGAAGGGTAGCCTAAAACTATATCCCTATCATTGACAAATAAGTTGACGATAGTTGCACCGTAATCACTTATTTTAACTTTTAAAAAATCGTTTTTTATCGTATACAGCTTTGTATTTTTACCAAATGGTTCCGTCATATCTTTTCCACCTTAATGAATATTTAAAATAAACTATATTTTTACAAATTATATTAAAAGGCTGACTCTCCCGGTTTATTTTAAATCAGGAGAGTCAGACTATAAGATTTTTCATAAAGTTCTTTACTCCTTGTTTTTCTTTTCAAGAACTTTTTCGCCATAAAGGTTGAATCTGAACAGCAGGCTGTCATCTTCAGGATTTTCACATACTACTTTTGCAGATTTAATCATTCCGCCTTCAACAAGCTTGGCAACTCCGATTAAACGACAGAATTGGCTTTTAAGGTTAAGCTTATCGCCTTCTTCAGTTATAATGTAGACATCGCCTTTACATTGGTCTATGGCTTCCATGAATTTGCGAAAATCAATTTTGTGTAATTCAAGAGAACTCATTTGTATATCACTCCTTTCTATTATATTATATACTAAAATATGGAATTGTCAATATTGTTTACAATAAAACCATCTAATCTTTACATAGTGAGGTAAATATGAGAATTATTTTTTTAGGTACAAGTCATGGCACTGCAACCCCGAATAGATTTAACTCCTCTTCGCTTATATGTTCGGGAGATAGTAATTATCTGGTTGATGCAGGGGAGCCTGTTGGAGCCCTTATGATTCGGCAAGGGTTAGATATAAATAACATCCGAGCCGTATTTATAACGCATATGCACGGAGATCATGTATGCGGGCTTATAAATTTAATAAAGTTATTTGTAAAGTATCCCAAGACAAAACATTTCATATACCTTCCTGAAGATTGCAAAGACGGGATTTTAAGCTTTATGAAAGTTATACATATTGATGTTCCTAATGATATTGTTGAGTTTCGTATAACGAAAGAAGGCTCTATTTATACAGATGATAATATTTCTGTCTCGTCGTTTCCTACGCGACATGTTTGTATAGGTGATGTTAATGCGGGCTTTGGTTATACATTTTATGCTGACAATAAAAAACTTATGTATACAGGGGATATAAATCAAAGCTTTCTTCCGTTTTTAGAATCCAATGAACATTATGATGCATGTGTTTTTGAAGGGACACATTATGAGCCTGCTCCGGTATTGGAAAAGCTTGAAAAATGCAAATTCGATCGCCTTTTTATAAATCATATTCGTGAAGAGTGGCATGATAACAGCGGTGTGGAATTTGCAAAAAAACATTTTTTCGATAAACTTCCGTATCCTGTTGAAATTGTTTTTGACGGTGAAAAATATATAATATAACATTGTTGACTTAATTAACAAAATATGGTAAAATATGATGGCGGAAGGGGTGAGCTTTTGTCAAATAGTTTTATTATAACATTTTTATATATAGAGCTTGATCTGACTTGTTCTATTATACTGTCGATTTTATTATTTAATATGTCAAGAAAGAAATTCGGTATAAATATGCCTGACAATCGTGCCTTTAAGCGATCTGTCATATGTACAATAATAATTCTTTTGCTTGATTGCGGTATGTGGTTTTTTGACAAACAAACTTTCTTTGCAGCGTACCATCTTAACTGTGCTTTTACTGTTTTTTATTATACATTTGCTACGGTTGTAAGCGCAACGTGGTTTATTTATGTAGTTTCTAAATTGTATGGAAATATAAAAATTAATTTATTATATTTTCTGCCTATAATTATGATGGCAATATTATCTGTTGTAAGCATCTTTACAGGATGGATTTTTAACATTAATGAAAGTAATACATATTCTCACGGGCCGTATTTCTTTATTTTACCGGTTATTTCATATTATTATTTTATATTAGCTATAATAGCTGTTATTAAAACTTGGCGAGCTTCATCCTCCGGTAAAAACGAAAAAAAACTTTATCTTTCGCTTATATTGTTCCCATTACCTACAATTATCGGAAGCCTGATTCAGTCGTTTCTATACGGAATTTCTATTATGTGGACATGTACCACAATATCATTACTAATTATTTTTGTAAATTTCCAAAATAATGAGATATACACAGATTTTTTAACGGGGTTATATAACAGACGCCAGCTTACGGAATATTTATTGTGGAAAACAGGGAAAACAGATAATAAAAGGGCTTTGGTTGCCTTTATGCTGGATATTAATCATTTCAAAAAAATAAATGACGAGTATGGCCATTCTGTAGGAGATAAAGCGATTTTTTCAGCTGCGGAGATTATACGCCGTTGTAGCTCTCCGGATGATTTTATAGCCCGTTACGGTGGAGATGAGTTTGTTATTATAAAAGAATTTAATTCGAAATATGAAGCACCTGCTTTTATTACAAAAATAAACGAAGTGGCAAATAATTTTAATAAATTAAAAAAGCGATTATATATTATAGATTTTAGTATAGGGTTTGCTGTATATGGAGAAAATGATTGTAAATCGCCTGAAGACTTAATTGAAGCGGCAGACAGAATGATGTATATTCAAAAAAACCAAAGTAGAATAAAGGCTTAATCTAAAATTATAAAATAAAGCAGTCACAGGTTGAATTTACTTGTGGCTGCTTGTGTTTTATTATCTTTTAGCAGGATTTTCAGAAAAATCTTCTTTTTCAAACTTGATATCCGATATTGCGGTAAAAGATTTTATTTGATTGTTTTTTGCATAAATTCGCTTTAAATTTTTCATATCTGATAAAACATCAACCTTTTCTATTAAATTAGAGTTAACATTCAATTCCTCTAGATTTTTAAGGGAAGAAAGGTCGGAAATATCTGTTATTCGGTTAACATCTAAAATAAGTGTTTTAAGGTTTTTGCAATCTTTAAACACGGCTGTTGATTTAATGTTTTGAGAAGATGCTTTTAAATATTCAAGTTTTGTAAGAATTTCAATACCGGCAAGAAGTTCATCATTAAGTTCGTTTCCCGAAACGTCGAGGCGTTCTATATTCGGTAAAAGATATATCCATTCCATTTGATTAAAACCTGTTGAAGCAATATATAATTCTTTAATACTATTCATTTTAACTTCACTTAAAAACGCAAAGTCTGTTATGTTGCAGCCTGATAAGTTGAGGTACTCAAGATTTTTTAATGTTTTAATAAACTCGGTGGATCTTATTTCATTATTTCTGAGATTTAAATATTTTAAATTTGTTAATAAAGAAATCTGTGTTGCGTTAAAAAATCTACAGTCTTGTGCTGACAGATATTCAAGATCCACACATTCTTCTATTCCTGTAAAAGAAGAGCACATGTTTCTGTCTATAGTTAACTTTTTTAAACCTTTAAAATATTTAAGCCCGGAAAGAGAAATTATTTTCTTGTCTTCATCCGTTGATTTACCGTTAAATGATAGGTCAAGTTCAGTTATTTCTGCAAGAGATTCTATGTCTATCGGTTCATCTTTGTTTTGTATTTTTTCACGAATAACTTGTTCAAAAACATAATCTCCGAATATTGAAGCTTCATCAAGAGGTTTTCTGTCAAAGGTTTGTTCTTGTTCTTTTTTCTGGGCTTGCTGCTCATTATAATACTTTATTCCAAAAAATAACGCCAGCCCTAATACCACAGCCGATAAAAATAAAAAAATACTGATTTTCAATACCTTTTTCATATATGACCCCTCTTCTGTAACGATTTTTTCATATTTATATAGTAGTATTATTGTATTATGAATTGTACGATAATTTCTGTAAACAAGCGCATTTGAATGAAAGTAGTTTCTTAGTTAATTATAACATAGTAGAAAAGACATTTCAACATCTGCCGTGTAATGTTTGAAAGGATTTCGATTTTTTAATGAGAGCAAGAAAGAAAAAAAACACTCCTACAAGGCTTGAACGTCACAGAGACTATATTACGGATAAAATTATCCCATCACAGAAACCATTGTTTGTGGAAATCGGCTGCGGAAAAGGGCGATTTGCTTGCGGAGTTGCTGCAAAAAACGACTGCGATTTTTATGCTCTTGAAAAGATAGAAGACGTTGCTGTTATAGCGGTTGAAAAGGCGGCAGAACGAGATTTAAAAAACCTTAAATTTGTGCTTGCCGATGCAAATGATTTACCTTTGTTATGCGACCCCAATACGGTAGATGTTATATATCTTAATTTTTCAGACCCGTGGCCCAGAAGCCGTAATGCAAAACGTAGATTAACCCACAGGGATTTTATAAAAAGCTATTTAAAATTATTAAAGCCGGGCGGAATAATTAAATTTAAAACAGATAATAAAAAACTATTTGATTTTTCTGTATGTGAACTGTTAGCGTGTGGGCTAGAGCTGTTTGATTATACTGAGAACCTGCATTCAAGTGGAATTATTAACGAGGAAATGACCGAGTATGAACAACGTTTTTCAGAGCTTGGACAACCTATATATCATGTTAAAGCAAAAGAGGGAAAAAAAATGATTTTAAAAAATGCAACTGTCTATAACGGTGAATTTGAACCTGTTAGAGCCGATGTGAAAATCAGCGGCGAACGTATTGATAAAATTGCACCGTCAATTGATGGGGACCAAGTTGTAGACCTTACCGGTCTTACTATTATCCCGGGATTTGTCGATATTCACATTCATGGATGTGGCGGAGCTGATACAGGGGATAAAACTGTTGAAGCTTTAAAAACAATGAGTAAAACACTTGTCAAAAACGGAGTAACTTCATTTTGTCCTACATCAATGACTCTTTCACATGAGGAGTTATTGGATATATTTGAAAATGTTAATGCTTCAAAAAAAGAGGTCGACGGGGCATATATACAGGGTGTCAATATGGAAGGTCCGTTTATTGCAATGTCTAAAAAAGGTGCGCAAAACGGTGATTATGTAAGAAACCCTGACAGAAAAGAGTTTTATAATCTGTATGAACAAAGCGGAAGAGTAATTAAGATTGTAGATATTGCCCCTGAATGCGAAGGAGCAGATGACTTTATTAAAAATGTTCAGCCTTATTGTCCTGTTTCTGTTGCACATACAGCAGCAGGGTATGATGAAGCTTGTCATGCATTTGAGCTCGGTTGCCGTCATGTTACACATCTTTACAACGCACAGAGTGGTCTTACTCATCGTGCGCCCGGTGTTGTGGGTGCTGTTTTTGATAAATCAAAAGAGCTTGGAATCCGTGCGGAGCTTATATGCGACGGTTTTCATATTCATCCTGCAGCTTTACGTATTGCGTTCAATGCAGTAGGTGAGGATAATTCCGTTATTGTCAGCGATAGTATGCGCGCAGCCGGCTCTCATGACGGAGAGTATGATTTAGGCGGCCAGGTTGTTTATGTAAATGAAGGAAAAGCTCGCCTCGCTGACGGAACAATTGCAGCCTCAACAACAAATATTTATGAAGAGTTTAAAAATGTTATATCATATGGTATACCGTTCAAACAAGCCTTGAAATCTGCAACTATAAACCCTGCAAAAGCTATTCGTGTAGATACTGAAACCGGCTCTGTTGAAGAAGGCAAATGTGCAGATTTTGTGGTTTTGGATAATGAATTAAATATTAAACTTGTAATTGTTAAAGGCTCTGTTAAAATTAATAATTTATAAAATATTTTCAGATTTAAAACAGGCGGTTGCATTAATATATGCAGCCGCCTCATTTTTTATTTTATTATTAATTTATATAAAACTGTTAAAAATCTCAAGAAAATCGTCCTCAGACGAGTTGTTGGGAGGGGAAGCAGCAAAGTGTATTTAACCGATGACCAACGAAGTATGATATTTAAAATATGATAAAAGGAGTCCTTGTCTAAGTTAATATATTATATTAAATCTTCCCTGTAGAGACCGTTCTTCTTCCAGATTTCTTCTGCATATGCAAGATCTTCTTCAGTCGGTTTATAATCTGGATTTGAGCAGCAGGGAATGTCTGCATTTCCATTTTCATCCGGGAAAGGCGAAAGAGTATCAAATTTTAATTTTTCACGTGTTGTTTTATCTTTGTAATCAGGGATGATCATTTCTTTGCCATGGTCAAGGACGCTACGCCATGCTAAAATCCCTACAGCAGCCATTGTCACGGCTGAATATACATCAAAAGCTGGTTTTTCATTTTTTTCTATTGCATTGATAAAGTCTGAAAAAATACCAAAATCGCCACCGCCATGTCCGGCTCCTTCAGCGTTACCTTCATCATGCCATTCAGAGTCAAATATCTGATTATTTACCATGTATTTTTTATCTGGGTCCGGTCTAACTGTTTCTGTACTTCCGTTAGTACAACCTAAACGATACCAAACACAATGGGAGTAGTGTCTTGCCCAACCTGTTGTACGAAATAACGAACCATTATCCATTTGTATCAGCATTATTGCAGTTGCATCTGCGTTGTGCATAGCTGTGTGTTTTGATTTATCAGGTGCAAATATTGATCGGGCAATAACAGTTTTAGGTGTTGTTCCGGTCATATACATAAGAGGAGCTAATGCGTGTGTGCAATAATATGTAGAGGGAAGCCAATTACGCCAGTGGCGTGTACCAGGGGCAAGCTGGTTCATTTCATCACATTCTATAGGATGAACATATTCCCCTTCCCCGTAAAGAACACGCCCTATTTCACCTTTTTCATATACACGCTTAAGTTCAAGACAGCTTTTCATAAAAGGATAGTTTTCTGCGAATGCATAGATTTTACCGCTTTCTTCAACAGCTTCGCAGAGTTCAACACCTTCTGCCAATGTTATATTCGACATTGTTTCGCTGAAAACGTGTTTACCGGCTTTTAACGCTTTTATTGCATATGGTGCGTGTTCTGTAAAGTAGTTTGTTAAAACAACAGCTTCAATATCACTTTCCAGAAGTTCTTCAAAACTTTTACATATTTTGTAATCCTGTGCATGTTCTTTTACTCTATCGACCATTGTTTCATTCTTATCAAAAACAGCGGTGATCTTTGCCCCACATAACGGTGCCAGTTGTGCAAAAACTGCACCTCTGTAACATCCAAAAATTCCTACTTTAACCATTATAACACTTCCTAAACGTTAAATCTGAATAAAACTATATCTCCGTCTTTCATAATATACTCTTTGCCTTCTGACCTGACGAGTCCCTTTTCTTTTGCGGCGTTATATGTTCCGCACTCAACAAGGTCGTTAAATGATACAACTTCTGCGCGTATAAAACCCTTTTCAAAATCAGAATGTATTTTCCCTGCTGCCTGAGGTGCTTTTGTTCCTTGTTTTATTGTCCATGCTCGAACTTCTTGTGGGCCGGCTGTTAAATAGCTGATAAGCCCCAATAACGAATATGATGCTTTTATAAGACGTGAAAGCCCGCTTTCTTCAAGGCCGAGATCTGATAAAAACAACATTTTTTCTTCGTCATTAAGTTCAGAAATATCTTCTTCAACCTTTGCGCATATAGGTAAAACTTTTGCACCGTCTTTATCAGCATATTCTTCAACACGCCCGAGATATCCGTTTTCAGCAGGATTCATAAACTCATGTTCATTCATATTTGCAGCATAAATTACAGGCTTTATAGTTAAGAAATTTGCTGCAAAAACCGTTTGATACTCTTCCTCATCAAGTTCCATTGAACGTACAGGCTTTTCGTCTTCAAGATTCTTTTTAACTCTTTCAAAAAGCTCTACGACTTTCTGAAGCTGTTTGTCCCCGCCTTTTGCATCTTTTTTTGCCTTATCAAGACGCTTTTCAACAGTTTCCAAGTCTGCGAAAATAAGCTCAAGATTGATTATTTCAATATCTCGAACCGGGTCAACAGTGTCTTCCACATGCATTATATTGGTGTCATCAAAGCAACGTACAACTTGAACAACTGCATCAACTTCACGTATATGCGAAAGAAATTTGTTACCAAGGCCTTCTCCTCGGGACGCACCTTTTACAAGCCCAGCAATATCAACAAACTCTATTGTTGCCGGTGTATATTTCTCCGGATCATACATTTTTGCCAGAACATCAAGCCTCTCGTCCGGGACGCTTACCACGCCCACATTTGGTTCTATTGTGCAAAAAGCGTAATTAGCTGCCGCTGCCGCTTTTGTATTTGTAATTGCATTAAAAAGAGTGCTTTTACCTACATTAGGCAAACCTACTATACCAAGTTTCATTTTTCATCCTCCTAAATATATTAATATTATACATTAGTTTATAAATAAAATCAATACTTAAATTTATTTTTTTATAAGACTTGACAAAACCTCTAAAATGTTGTATAATGACCTATGTGTAAAAGTGCCTTAATGGCACATACCGCCTTGAAAATGCCAAAAGGTATTTTCCAATAGTCCGGAAGGAGGTGCAATGCAATGATTTTGAACAAGTATGAAACCATTTTCGTAATGAGCACAAAAACTCTTGATGAAGAAGCGATAAATTCCACAACAGAGAAATTCAAGGCTCTTATTTCCGATAATGGCGGAACTGTTGAAAGCGTTGAGGCGTGGGGTAAAAGAAAGCTTGCTTATCCCATAAATTATGAAACCGAGGGTTACTATGTTTTGGTGAACTTCGAAGCGCCCGCTACGCTGCCCGCAGAACTTGACCGTGTGTATCACATTACAAACGGTATATTGCGTTCTATTATCGTAAAGAAGTAGAAGAGTTTAGGGGAGGATCTGTTAAATGAACGTCAATAAAGTATTTCTTATGGGAAGGCTTACGTCCGACCCGGAACAACGTGTTTCGCAAAGCGGAATATCCGTTGCAAATTTTACTATTGCCATAAGCCGCAGAATTAAACGCGAGGAAACAGACTTTATTGACTGTGTTGCGTTTAGACAAACAGCGGAGGTTATTTGTAAATATTTTAAAAAAGGATCTCTGATTATTGCTTTCGGATCTTTACAGGTTGATAACTGGAAAGATAAAGACGGCAAAAGCAGAAAAACCGCCCGCGTCGTTGTTGACGATGTTCAGTTTGGCGAATCCAAAAAAAGCAGTGAAGGTTCAACCCCAAGGGATTTTGACAGGAAAGAAGAACCTGTCGCATTTTCTAACGCAGGCAGCAGTGATATTTTTGATGATGTCAAAGATATTGAAACCGATGAAGAACTGCCATTTTGATTGAAAGGATATGTTATCTGATATGGAAAGACAAGAAAGATCTGAAGGCTCTTATAATAAAAGACGCCAAAAGAAAAGAGTTTGTCAATTTTGCGCAGATAAGGCTACAAGTATAGATTATAAAGACGTTGCTAAGCTTCGTAAGTATTTGAGCGAAAGAGGGAAGATCCTTCCCCGTCGTGTTACCTCAACGTGCGCTATGCATCAGAGAGAGCTTACAGAGGCTATTAAAAGGGCCCGTCAAATCGCTCTTTTGCCTTATTCAAGTGATTGATTTAAAAACGGGTACGAAAGTACCCGTTTTTCTGTTATTATAATAAAAACATAAAACAAAATTTTCGGAGGTTATTATGGTCGGTATAGGATATGATGTTCATAAACTTGTAGAAGGCAGAAAATTTATTCTAGGCGGCGTTGAAATATCAGCAGAAAAAGGGCTTTTAGGTCATAGTGATGCAGATGTTTTAACCCATGCGATTATTGATGCCCTCTTGGGTGCAGCTGCTCTGGGAGACATCGGAACTCATTTCCCTGATACTGACGTAAAATACAAGGGTATATCAAGCCTTTTGTTACTTAAAAAAACAATAGAACTTCTTACAGAAAAAAATTATAAAATCGTTAACATAGACAGCACTGTTGTTTGTCAAAACCCGAAACTTTTACCCTATATAGGTATAATTCGTCAACGTATTGCTTCTTCTGCTGAAATTGATATAGAATGTATCAGTGTCAAGGCAAAAACAGAAGAAGGTCTCGGCTTTACCGGCGAAATGGCTGGTGTTAAAGCTTATGCTGTTGTACAGATTGAACCGGCATAATAGCGTATTTGCATTATTCTCGGCGAAGAGATTTAAATTTAATATATTTATAATGTTAGGAGGATTGTAATGCAGTTGGGTTGTAATATCGCTGCATTATGTGAGAAAAATGAAGTTAATGATCGCATCGGATATTCACGGTTCTTTGTATTACTGTGATTTAATGTTAAAGAGGTTTAATGAAGAAAACGCAGACAAACTTATTTTGCTTGGCGATATTTTGAATCAGCAGAATGGCGAAGATTTACCTAAAGATTATAATCCAGAAAAAGTTGCAGAGGAATTAAATAAAGTTAAAGATAAAATAATTGCGGTAAAAGGTAGTTGTGATACTGATTCTGAACAGAAATCTTTAGATTTTTCTGTAAATGAAGAGTATACTGTTATAAAAACAGAAAAGAGAGATTTGTATGCTACACATGGGCATCTCTATAATAAAGAAACCCCTCCGCCCTTAAAACGCGGCGATGTGCTTTTATGCGGAAATACACACGTTCCTCTTTTTATTGAAGGGGGCGAGGATTTTATTTTTATTAATCCGGGATCTGTTTCCGTTCCGTTAGAAAATAGCCATCACGGGTATGTTATATATGAGGATAACAAGTTTTTTTGGAAGGATATTGAAACTGCCGGCATGAAAGGGCAATGTACCTTGCAGTAAATAGAGTTTTGTTATTATCAAGTTTGAATTTTTCGACTACAATATATTTCACACTCAAATTATTTTTCGTATAGGTAAGGCACCGCGGATTCTCCGCGGTGCCTTAATTTAATGTTTTTTATTCGGTTTCTATTAATCCGTAATTGCCATCTTTTCTTTTGTATAAAACTTTGAAATTACCGTTTTCTCCGGTATATACAAAAAAGTCGTGGTCTAATAAATTCATTTGTAAAATAGCTTCATCGTCAGCCATTGGCTTAAGCTTAATGGATTTATTTCGTATAATTTTATACTCATCCTCTTGCTCTTCTGAAACTCCTGTATCTTCAAATATAAACGTACTTTCTTTCATTCGTTTTTCAAGTTTTGATTTATGCTTGCGAATTTGGCGAATCAGAATATCAACTATTTCGTCAACACAAGGCTTAAAATCAGCATTAGATGTAGCCTGGCCCCGGAAGATAAGGCCGTTATAATTAGCCGTTATCTCCACTTTGTAATTATTTGCTTTTACGAGAGTGTATACCACATGTACGTCACAATCCCCGGTAAAGAATTTCTCTAGTTTTTTCATTCTTTTTTCAGTATAAGTTTTAGTCTCTTCCCTTGCCGTACATTTTTTTGATACATAGTTAAATGTCATGATGTTCACTCCTTATATATTATGAAAACCCAAAGGGTTTTTCTTTTATTTGTGTATATTTACTTTATCTATTATGATTATATCATATATTTTAGTGAAATTCAAGATAAAAATGAAAAATATTTAAATTTATTGAAAGTAGTGACAAATGAAAATAAATGTGATATAATATAGACAAAATATGGTAATAAACAAGACCGATTTATTATCTAGGCTATAAGCCTTATGCAGTTAAAAACACATAGTTGTATTAATAAGGAGGATTTTTTTCTATGAAAAAAGTTTTAGCTTTTTCATTGATCGCAGTGATGTTTTTCACTATTTTTACAGGTTGTCAAAACAAAGAAAAAAATGCAGATGTAAAGAAAAATTTAGGGGACGGAACTTGGACTGTATTTATGTGTCTGTGCGGAACAGATCTTGAAAGCGAACAAGGTGCAGCAACAAGTAATTTAAATGAAATTCTTTCTGTTTCAATGTCCGAAAATATTAGTTTTGTTATTCAAACAGGCGGAACCAAACAATGGAACACACCCCAAATTTCAAGTGAAAAACTTCAGCGTTTTCTTGTTAAAGATGGAAAGCTCATTTTAAAGGATGAGCAGCCTTCTGCAAGTATGGGTGATGCGGATACTCTAAGCAGCTTTCTTTCTTGGGGTATTCAAAAATTTCCGGCAGATAAGTATATGAGTTTATTTTGGAATCATGGAGGAGGGAGTTCTTCAGGTGTTGAATTTGATGAGCTTTACGGAAATGATAGCCTTTCTCTTGTTGAGCTTGCAGACGGAATCTCTCGTACCAAAACAAATTTTGAGGTTATAGGCTTTGACGCATGTCTTATGGCAACATTTGAAAATGCACAGCGTATATCAGAATTCGGTAAATATATGGTTGCATCAGAAGAATATGAACCCGGTACAGGCTGGGATTATACAGCCTGGGTTGATTATCTTTCAAAAAATCCTAATTGTTCCGGAGCTGATCTCGGTAAAGTAATATGCGACACTTATTATAATAAATGTAAAGTATTCGGTTATGAAGATATGGCAACTCTTTCTGTAATAGATTTAGAAAAGATGCCATCTGTAGTTTCTGCATTTGATCAAATGGCAGTGAGAATGACAAAAATTTCAACGGATATAAATTCATTCCAAAAACTTGCAAAGGCCGCATTAAAGGCAGAGAATTACGGTGGCAATACTGACAATGAAGGCTATACGAATATGGTGGATCTTATAGATCTTACAGATAAAGCCCAGGGAGTGCTTGAAGGAACAGATACAGCTTTACGAGATGCTGTTTTGGAAGCTGTTGTGTACAATATATGTGGTACAAACAGATCAAACGCTTCAGGTCTTTCAGTTTTTTATCCGCTTACGCAAGAAGAAAATATGATTAGTTCATATATGTTGATTTGTCAAAGTATACCTTATTTGAAATTTATTTCTACATATGTACCCGATCTTCAGATTCCGGATTGGATAAATGGTGACCAACGTGTTTCCGATATAGTTCCGGTGGAATCGGAAAATTTTGCAATAGAGCAATCAACGCAAATTACTGAAGACGCATTTTATCAGCTTTCTGTAGAAAGAGGCCTTGAAAGCATTGCAGCCGTTTATTTTTCACTTTATAATATGAGCGGTGAGGGTAATTATATTCAACTTGGTATTGATGATGATATAAATGCTGACTGGGAAAAAGGTGTCTTTAAAGATAATTTCAGAAATATGTGGCCTACAATTAACGGAAGCTATTGTGCTCCGGAAATAATCGCCCAGGAAGAGGGATATAACATTTACTCAATCCCTGTTTTGTTAAACGGTGAAAAAACTAACCTTCGTGCCGTTTACGATTTCAATACAGAGATTTATACTGTTATAGGCGCTTATGACGGAGTTTCTGCATATACGGGAATGAGCTCCAGAAATATACGGGAGATTAAACCGGGCGATAAAATAACTTTTTTATTTAATATTTTAAGTGACAACAATTCTGAGCTTTTTCAAGGAGATACCATAACTGTTAATGAAGAACTTGCTATGGTTGAAAGCACTCTTTTAGACGGAGACTATATGTACCAGTATAATATTATTACGGTATTCGGGCAAACAATTTGTACCTCTCCGGTAATTATGAGCGTTGTTGAAGGGGAAATATATTTATCTTGATACTGATTTGGGTTTAAAACACAAATATAGATAAAAAAGCAACAAGTATTGACAAAAAATAGTAATTATGATATACTAATATTAGAAATACTAAATTTAAAAGGTTAAGGAGAGTATTAACATGGATGACTTTACACCTGATCAACAGCTAGGGCAACAACCTGAACCTGAACAAAATGCTCAACACGTTCCTACTCCGGATGTTCCATATGACAATCCGCCCCCGCAAGAAGGGCCTACAGTACATAAACAACCCCAACCTGTTTATCAACCTCCTCAGCAACCTCCGTTTTATCAGCCCCCTCAAGAGTATCAATATCAGGTCCCGGCTGGACAGACATCGGGTTCAAATAATCTTGCGGTAGCGGCTTTAATATGCGGTATTCTCGGTATAGTTTTATGTTGGATTCCTTATGTTTGTTTTTTAGCACTGATTCTATCGATTTGTGCAGTTGTATTCGGTGCAATGGGTATGAAAAAAGCCGGAGCCAACGGAAGGGGAATGGCAATAGCAGGCCTGGTTTGCGGGATAGTAAGCCTTGGTCTTACTCTAATAGTTGTGGCCTGCGCGGCTGCTGTTTTTTGTGCTGCTGCAATAGAACCTTTAAGTTATTATGCAGGCTTATAATATATAAAGCTTACTGAATAATACCGTTTGCAAACGGTATTATGTTTGGATGGAAAAATTTCCATCCAAACACGCAAAAACCGAAAGTTTCTGCGGTCAGTTCGCATTGATTGCTGGCTGTCCCCCTTCCGCCGGAGGACGCGGAAGCGGGGGAACAAGATTTTAGACATATATACGTCTAAAACCTTGTTCCTAAACAACGAAAAATAACCTCAAAAGTCGTTGCTTGGTTCTATTTTTCGTTGTTCAGCATACATTATATAATAAAAAAGACTGTTCCGAAAGAGGGCAGTCTTTTCTTTTTGAGAGGATATATGTTTTCATACATTGAGATTTTTGGGAAGACCATTAGTACATACGCAATAATGGCTATTTTAGGAGCTTTGGCTGCAGGATTCTATGCCTGTTTAGCAGCACGCAGACGATTACCTGATTATATTGATACGTTAATATTATTATTAGTATCTTCTGTCGGCGTGTTTATAGGTGGGCACATTTTATACGGAATTACTCAGTATAGAGTTTTATTTGCTGTTATTTCCGATCCCGGTCATATAACATCTTTTAATGAATTTATTGATATTTTTAACTATATATTCGGAGGATCGGTTTTTTACGGAGGTCTACTTGGTGGGATAATAACCGGAACAATATACATAAAAAGAAAGAAATTAGATTTTTATACTCAATGTGATATTGTTGCTCCTTCAATTGCACTTTTTCACTTCTTCGGTAGAATTGGGTGTTTTTTAGGCGGATGTTGTTACGGAATTGAATGTTCATTTGGTGTAATATTTACATCTTCACCTATTATTTCGGCAAACGGAGTTTGCCGATTTCCCGTTCAGCTTTTGGAAGCTGCTTTTGAGCTTATTCTTTTTATAGTGCTTGCTATTTTATATTATAAAAATATATTAAAAGGCAGACTTATATTACTATATCTTATTACCTATTCAAGTGGTCGATTCGTGTTTGAGTTTCTGCGAGCAGATAATATAAGAGGTTTTATTTTCGGGATTTCTACATCACAGGCAATAAGTATTGTTATATTTTTTGTTTCTTTAATTGCTTTTATTATAATTAAAAAAAATAAAGAAAGATATGAGTGAACTCTATACGTTCCAATACTTTTTATCAAGACTTCTGAAAAATACCGCTTCGGAGATATAAGCACTTTCAATAGTTTCTTTTCCGTCAAGGTCTGCAATGGTTTGGGAGATTTTGATGATTTTATCGTATGCACGCATAGAAAGCGAAAGCTTTGTAAATATATTTTCAAGCATTGCGCATGCACTTTCGGTCATGCGCTTTTTTGCTATATATCTTACTTGTTTTGCATTCATTTTTGCATTACAAGTAACGCCTGATTTTTTATACCTATTATGTTGTATTGCACGTGCAGCATCTACTCGTTTTTTTATTTCTGCACTGCTTTCAGGAACAACAGCGTTTTTAATATCATTAAGAGGAATCGGGGGAAGCTCAACCTGTAAATCAAGCCTGTCCAGAAGCGGACCGGAAAGACGGTTAACATATTTTGCAATTTGTGAAGGTGTGCATGTACATTTAAGTGTGGGATGTCCGAATTTTCCACAAGGGCACGGATTCATTGCACATATCAAAATAAAAGATGATGGGTATGTTAATGTTTGTTTTACTCTGCTTACAGTTACGGTATTATCTTCAAGAGGTTGACGAAGGCTGTTTAGCACAGTCGGTGAAAACTGTGGCGTTTCGTCGAGAAAAAGAACCCCATTATGTGCAAGAGAAATCATTCCAGGAGCAGGAATAGTCCCTCCTCCTGTCATTGCAGCAACAGACAGACTTTGCGTTGTTTTAACAAAAGGACGCGATAAAATAAGAGGTTCTTCTTGCGAAAGTTTTCCTGCAATTGAATATATTTCACTGCTTTCTATTATTTCATCAAAGCTCATATCCGGTAAAATTGACGGCATACACTTTGCAAGCATACTTTTCCCCGTTCCGGGAGGGCCTATCATTAGTAGATTATGCCCGCCTGCAGCAGCAATCTCACATGCACGCTTAGCACTTTGCTGTCCTATTATTTCAGAAAAATCCGAGGTTATGGACTTTTTATGTATAATATAATCATGTAAATCTGTTTTTAATGGAGTAAGAGGTTCCTTACCGGTTAGATGGTCGCAAAGCTCCCGAAGATTCTCGATTCCGAAAACGTCAATGCCATCAATAACCGATCCTTCAACAACATTCTCTGCCGGTACGTATATTTGCCGGTAACCCAATTTTTTTGCTTCTATTACAGACGCAAGAATACCCTTTACTGGTCGAATTTGTCCCGAAAGAGATATTTCGCCTAAAAAAGCAGCTTTTTCTGATAAAGGCAGAAGTTGTGCTGTTGCACAAAGAACACATAAAACAATGGCAAGATCATACGCAGAACCTTCTTTTTTTATATCCGCAGGTGCCAGATTAACAACTATTTTAACTGTTTTCATTTTAAATCCGGAGTTTTGTATAGCTGAAATAACTCTGTTTTTTGCTTCTTTTACTGCATTATCAGGAAGCCCTATTATATCAAAAATTATTCGGTCTTCGTTTGTTATATCTGTTTCAACCGTAACATCAAATCCGGAAAGCCCTGTAAGTCCAATACTTTTAATTTTAGAAATCATGTTATACCCCCTTCTTTTTTTTTAGTATACAATATTAAACTCAAAAATTCAATATGTTTTTTTAAAAAAGGTATAGATTTTTTACATAATTTATGCTATAATAAAAAAATAGTGTAAATACACTAATTATACTAAGTTTTATATGTAGTAGTTGCGCTTGTTATATATGACAAATATACTTAGTTACATAATCAAATGTAATTATAAAATTCGGAGGTCAAAATGGGATTTTTAGACACAATTTGGGGTAATACAAGTAAACGAGAGATAAAAAAATTTACGCCTATACTAAATAAAATAACAGCTCTTGAAGATGAGTACAGAAAGCTTTCAGATACAGAATTACGAGGGAAAACACAAATATTTAAGGATCGTATAGCTGACGGAGAAACTCTTGAAGATCTTCTTCCCGAAGCTTTTGCTACTGTTCGTGAGGCTTCCGATCGAGTTTTAGGTATGCGCCATTTTGATTGCCAGCTTATAGGCGGCATAGTTTTACATCAAGGGCGTATATCCGAGATGAAAACAGGTGAAGGTAAAACGCTGGTAGCTACTCTCCCTGCCTACCTAAACGCTCTTAACGGCAAAGGAGTTCATGTTGTTACGGTTAATGATTACTTGGCAAAACGTGACAGTGAATGGATGGGTAAAATATATACATTTCTCGGTCTCAAAGTCGGGCTTATTGTTCATGGAATTTCGAATACCGAACGTCGAGATGCGTATACAGCAGATATAACGTACGGTACAAACAACGAGTTCGGGTTTGACTACTTACGTGATAATATGGTTATTTATAAAGAGGATATGGTTCAGCGTGGACATGCATATGCAATTGTCGACGAGGTCGACAGTATCCTTATTGATGAAGCCCGTACCCCCCTTATCATTTCCGGTCACGGTGAAGAAAGTGATGAAATGTATCAACGTGCAGACGCTTTTGTTAAACGTTTAAAGCCGTTGAAGCTCAAGGAAATGGAATCAAAAGAAAATTACGATGATATTGAAGAAGATTATATAGTTGAAGAGAAGAACAAAAATGCTGTTTTAAGTGCTAAAGGCGTACAAAAAGCACAGACTGCGTTCGGTGTTGATAATTTAGCCGATATTGAAAATGTTGAATTACAGCATTATATCAACCAGGCTCTAAGGGCATACGGCACAATGCAGCGTGATGTTGATTATGTTGTAAAAGACGGCGAAGTTATTATTGTTGACGAGTTTACCGGCCGTTTGATGTTCGGTAGACGTTATTCAAACGGTCTTCATCAAGCTATAGAAGCAAAGGAAAACGTTACAATCGAAAATGAAAGCAAAACTCTTGCAACCATTACATTCCAAAACCTTTTCCGTCTTTATGATAAGCTTGCCGGTATGACCGGTACTGCTATGACAGAGCAGGACGAGTTTAAAGAAATATACGGGCTTGATGTTGTTGAAATTCCCACAAACAAGCCTATGGTAAGAAACGATCTTAATGACCGTGTATTTAAAACAGAAAAAGGGAAGTTTATGGCAGTTATTCGCCATATAAAAGAAGCCTACGAAAAAGGGCAACCGGTGCTTGTTGGTACGGTTACAATTGAAAAGTCTGAATTATTAAGTTCTCTTTTAAAACGTGAAGGTATACCTCATAATGTTTTAAACGCTAAAAATCATGAAAAAGAAGCTTCGATCATTGCTCAAGCCGGTAAAAAAGGCTCTGTTACCATAGCAACTAATATGGCCGGACGTGGTACGGATATTATACTCGGCGGTAATGCTGAATATATGTCAAAACGTCAAATGGAAAAAGAAGGGTTTGAACACGAATATATTGTTCAGTCTACTTCATTTGTTGAGAGTGATAACGAAGAAGTAGAAAAAGCAAGAGCACGTTACAAGGAACTTTCTACAAAGTTTAAAGCTGAAGTAAACGCTGAAGCTGTTGAAGTAAAAGAAGCAGGCGGCCTTTGCATTATCGGTACAGAACGCCACGAAAGCAGACGAATTGACAATCAGTTAAGAGGTCGTTCAGGGCGTCAGGGCGATATGGGTGAAAGCTGTTTTTATATTTCTCTTGAAGATGATTTAATGCGTTTGTTTGGCGGAGAGCGAATTTCTACGATTGCCAATGCTTTAAAAATGGCTGAGGATCAACCTATTGAGGCAAAAATGCTTTCTAATACAATTGAAGGCGCACAGAAAAAGGTTGAAAGCCAGAACTTTGAACGCCGTAAACGTGTATTACAGTATGACGATGTTATTAATCAGCAAAGAAAACTTATATACAGCCAGCGTCAAATGGTTCTTGACGGGAAAGATCTTAAAGACTATATTTCTAAAATGGCACAAGATGTGGTTTCTGACGCATGCGCGAGATTCCTTTCCGGTGACGATTCAGAGCACTGGAATCTTTTAGGACTTAAAGATGAGTTTAGATTTTTATTAAAAGAAGACGAGCTCGAATATTCTGCAGAGGAACTTAAAAAGATTAAAAAAGGCGACATTGAAGAGCTTTTACAAGAAAGAGTCAATTTAGCTTATGACGCTTCCGAGAAAGCTAACACCTCTGAAAAAATGCGTGAAATCGAGCGTATTATATTACTTCGTAACGTTGATAAGTATTGGATGGACCATATTGATTCAATGGATGATCTACGTCAGGGCGTTTCGCTTCGTGCATATTCAAACAGAGACCCTGTTGTTGAATATAAATTTGAAAGTGCAGAAATGTTTGATGAAATGATAAATTCTATCAAACAAGATACAGTAAAACAAGTTTTAACTGTAAGAATTGTCCAAAACAGAGAAATTAAGCGTGAACGTGTTGCAAAAATTTCTGCAGAAGGAACAGCAGATGCAATGGCAGCAACAGCTGAAAAACGTAAACCCATTGTTAAAACATCTGCACAGAAAATCGGTCGTAACGATCCTTGCCCGTGCGGAAGCGGATTAAAATATAAAAAATGCTGCGGCAAAGAAGGCGGCGCTGAATAATTTAATTATTAATGAAAGATTATTAAAATTTGTTGTATTGATATTCGGGTGTAATGGAGGTTCATAAAGCTTGAATTTTTCAATAATGCCGTCTATTAAAGGTGGCACTGTTATAGCACCCAAATCAAAATCCGAAGCTCACCGTTTTTTAATTATGGCTGCGCTTGCGGATAAAATGGTTTGCACTGAATCTTTTGCTTTTTGTGAGGATGTTGAAGCAACTGCTTCATGTATTCGTGAAATTGGTTCAAAAATTGATTATAAAAACGGATTAATAAAAATATTCCCTAATATATCAGGTAACCCTGTCGATATAAATTGTAAAAATAGCGCATCTACATTTCGTTTTATAATGCCTGTTATTGCAGCTTTAGGTATTAATGCAAAGGTTTCTGCTGATATAGATCTAAGAAGACGTTTAAATTATACTCTTTATAAAATTCTGTGTGAACATGGTTTTTTAATTTCATCGCCTAACTTTCCGCTTTATTGCGGTAAAAAAATGCATGGAGGAGAATACTTAATAGACTCTTCTATGCCGTCACAAGATGTTACAGGCCTATTAATTGCATTACCGCTTCTACCGGAGAATAGTACAATTACAGTTACTGAAAAAGCTATATCAAAACCTTACTATATATCTCTTACCATTGATATGCTCAAAAAATTCGGTATTGAGATCGAAAACCACGGCACAACTTTTTACATTAGAGGAAATCAAGAATATATATCCCCGGGTAATCTTTCTATTGGCGGAGACTGGTCTCTGTCTGCGGCATGGCTTTGTGCCGGAGCTCTTTCTGAAAAAGGAATCACTGTGCAAGGTTTAGATGTAACTTCGGTGCAAGATGATAAAAAAATTCTGGAGTACATCAAACAGTTCGGAGCAGAAATAACATATGTTGACGAATATGTAAGTATACGTGGAAAAGAAAGAAAATCTTTTAATGTTGATGTTAGCTTAACTCCGGATCTTTTTCCTGTATTAGCTGTTTTAGCTTCTGTTGCAAAAGGTTCTTCTCTTTTTTATAATATAAAAAATTTACGTATAAATGAAACAAACAGACTGAATACTACGGTGCAGATGCTAATTAGGCTCGGTGCGTCTGTAAAGATAACAGGAGATAGTCTTGAAATTACCGGTAAGCCGTTTTTAGATGGTGGAGCAGTAACTTCATCTGGGGATCATCGTATTGCAATGGCTGCAGCAATCGCTGCGCAGGTTTGCAATAACAAAGTATTACTAAACGGTGCAGATGCTGTAAAAAAATCATACCCTTACTTTTACCGTGACTATAGAAAATTAGGCGGGGAAGTTTACGTACATATTTAATAGTAAAGGACGGAGCTATTTTATGTCTTTTCAAGATCATATAACATTCGAAAATATTCATTTTTATGCAGCAACCAATGCAGCTACATGTAAAAAACCGAAAGGACTGGTCTTACAGTTTCACGGGATTTCTGATTCTTGTTTCGGACTTCAAGATCCTGATTTTGCAAAGCGTTGTGACGAACATAATATGCTGTACCTGTACCCTTACGGAGGACCTTGGAATTGGATGAACAAAGCTCTTGTTCTTACTACAGATAGATGTATTGATGTTTTATTTGAAAAGTTTGGATTAGAAGAAAATACTCCAGTTGTCTCCACGGGACACAGCATGGGTGGTTATGGGGCTTTAATGTTTACACTAAACTCATGTCATAACATTGTAGCTTGTGCAGCAAATTGCCCCGTATGCGACTTGGAAGCTTTTTCTAGTTCATCTGACCACTTGCCCAGAACAATAATACATTCACTTGGTGCTTATGATGGATCATATGATGAAATCATGAAAGAGTGTTCACCCATTTACCGGACGGTCGATATGCCTAAAATCCCTTACTATATCGTTCATGGTTGTGACGATTCCGATGTCTCTAAAAACCTTCATTCCGATAAGTTCGTTTTCAAAATGAGAGAGCTTGGAAAGAACGTTAAATACGATGAAGTTGAAAATATGGGGCATGTTGCAATGCCCCCGGAGAGTATTGAAAGGTATTTTGATTTTATATTCAGCCAAGTTTAACGGAGGTTTTGTATGAAAAAGATTATTGTTCCTTTTTTATTGGCAGTTATGGTGTTCTCATTATCTTCTTGTTCGGTTGTTACTTCTGCTGACGGTGATACATTTGAAAGCAAGATAACTTTTGAAAACCTATCACTTTTTTGCGCAACAAACGCTGAAACGGCAGAATCTTTTGCAGGTGAAATTCGTGGAATAATGCTTGAATTTCATGGCATTACGGATCAATCTCTCACAGGAAATCCCGGTGTTAAGCGACGTTGCGATTCTGAAAAAGTTTTATATGTTTTCCCGGGAAACGGGCCATGGAACTGGATGGACAGAACTGCTGTCAGAATGACAGACATGATTATTGATGTTTTAATAGAACATTTTAAATTGGATAAGAATATTCCGGTTGTTTCAACCGGACACAGTATGGGTGGTGCCGGAGCCCTTACATATTCTGTTTACTCAAAACATAATGTGACGGCTGTTGCCGCAGACAGTGCAGTCTGTGATTTGTTTGTATTTGCAGATTATTATCCTAATGCATGGCGAGGTTATATGCGTGCGGTGGGAGATTATGAAGATATGTCGTTTGACGAGGCTGTAAAAAGTATTTCTCCGGTGCATTTAATTGATAAAATGAAAAATATCCCATACTTTTTAGTTCATGGAGCAGCTGATACTGATGTTTTAGCCACGACAAACAGCGATGTTTTGAATGATCTTTTATCGGAAAAAGGATATAACGTTACATATAAACGTCCTGAAAATATGACGCATGTTGTTATGCCTGCCGCAATAGAGAAACTTTATTTTGAATTCATATTTTCGAATATGATGTTTAAATAGATATTATGCGAGATTTGTAATATTATTAAAAGGTTTATTGAATTATTTACTTATAAATAATTCTTATTATTGGTGAAGTTATAATACCTCGTGATTTAGAGATGGCTGAATTCTTCTGAATAATAAATAAAAGATATGTTTATCTTTAGTTTTCTGTGATGAATTATTTTTAGAAGTTATAAAGTATACTTATTATTTAAGTGTTGAGAAATATACGAATATATAAGTTTAAAAACTCACAAATAAGACTATTTGTATTAAAACAAAAAGCCAAAATAAAAGAAATAGGGTTAACGCAGCTGCGTTAACTCTATTTCTTTTTTCAGTTTTAATAAAATCTTAATATCTGAAGGGTATCTTTTAATCCAATTTTAAAATAGATTGTGGTATTATATATTCTAAAAGGGAGGTTTTATTTATGCAAATATTAATAGGATTGATAGGATCGATTGCAATAATAATGTTGATATATTATGTTGTAATCTTAATGAAAGGTGATAAACAATGATGGGGACTGTTCTACAATATATTCTGTATCTTGCTGTGCTTGTTATTTTGGCAATCCCGCTGGGCGCTTACATAGGCAAGGTGATGAACGGAGAAAAGACTTTTTTATCAAAAATATTAGTACCGTGTGAAAAAACGGTATATAAAGCAATGCGGATTAAAAGCGATGAGCAGATGTCATGGAAGAAATACGCTTTAAGCGTTTTAATATTTTCCGGAATTGGACTTTTGTTTTTGTTTTTACTTCAACTTTTCCAAGGCGTTCTCCTCGGAAACCCACAAGGACTTTCCGGTGTTAGATGGGATTTATCCTTTAATACGGCTGTTAGTTTTATAACAAATACAAACTGGCAAGCATATAGCGGCGAAAATACATTAAGCTATCTTACACAGGCAATAGGTTTGACTGTTCAAAACTTTGTTTCAGCAGCTACCGGAATTGCTGTTTTGTTTGCACTTATAAGAGGATTTATAAAGGTTAAAACAGACGGATTAGGAAGCTTTTGGGTTGATATGACAAGGATTATTATTCATATACTACTTCCTCTTAATCTTGTAATTTCTCTTTGTCTTGTAGGCGGAGGCGTAGTTCAAAGTTTTAAGGCATCACAAACAGTTTCTCTTTTAGAACCTATTGCAATAAACTCAGATGGTGAAATTATTGAAAATGCTAAAATTGATATTGAAAATAATTCAGTCACAGTTGATGGAGAAATCGTCCAAGACGCTCAGATAATTACTGAACAAATTGTACCGTTGGGTACAGCAGCAAGCCAGGTTGCCATTAAGCAAACCGGAACTAACGGCGGTGGCTACTTTGGTGTAAATTCAGCACATCCTCTAGAAAATCCTAATGCCTGGACAAATTTAATAGAAATGATATCAATACTTCTTATCCCGGCAGCTTTATGCTTTACTTTCGGAAGAAATGTAGGAAATAAAAAACAGGGACTTGCTATATTTATGGCAATGTTTGTTTGTCTTATTATAGCGTTATCTTCGATTGCTGTTACAGAACAGATTGCAACGGTACAGCTTTCTCAAAACGGAACGGTAGACATTTCAACTGTTGACCAATCAGGCGGAAATATGGAAGGTAAAGAAACTCGTTTCGGTATTGCAGCGTCATCTACCTGGGCAGCGTTTACGACAGCCGCTTCAAATGGATCGGTAAACTCAATGCATGACAGCTTCACACCCCTAGGTGGTATGATTGCAATGCTTTTGATGCAATTGGGTGAAGTTATATTCGGAGGTGTCGGTTGTGGTTTATATGGGATGCTTGCATTTGCTATATTAACAGTTTTTATAGCCGGTCTAATGGTTGGCCGTACTCCTGAATTTTTAGGTAAAAAAATTGAGCCATATGAAATGAAATGGGCTGTTTTGGTTTGTCTTGCAACACCCATAGTAATTTTAATTGGCAGTGGTATAGCTGCTGTTGTACCAAGTGTTGCGGAAAGTCTTAATAATAGCGGTGCTCATGGTTTTTCAGAAATGCTTTATGCTTTCTCTTCTGCAGGAGGTAACAACGGTTCGGCCTTTGCCGGATTTAACGCAAACACGGTGTTTTTGAATATTTCTCTTGGACTTATAATGTTGTTTGCACGTTTTGTCCCGATTGTAGGAACTCTTGCAATTGCCGGAAGTCTTGCTGGAAAAAAGAAAATTGCTACAACAGCGGGGACTCTTTGCACAACAAACGCACTGTTTGTATTTTTGCTGATAATTATTGTTTTGCTGATAGGCGCATTAAGCTTCTTCCCCGCATTAGCGCTAGGGCCTATTGCAGAATATTTCAGCAGTATTGTTTAGGAGGTAAATAACAATGTCTACTAAAACAAAAAAGAACACTCTTGCTGATAAAAAGATGATCGGAAGAGCAATAAAAGACTCGTTAGTTAAACTTAAACCTAAAACCCAAGCCGAAAATCCTGTTATGCTTTTAGTATATATCTCGGCAATACTTACAACCATTCTCGGCGTGTTTTCCTTATTTGGCATTCGTGATGCAAGCACGGGATACACTTTTACTATTGCAATAATTTTATGGTTTACCGTTATTTTTGCAAATTTTGCAGAAGCAATAGCAGAAGGTCGAGGTAAAGCTCAAGCAGATTCTCTTAGAGCTGCAAAAAAAGATGTTGCAGCTTATAAAATTCCAGCATTAGATCAAAAAGACAAAATAACCACTGTCTCATCTTCTACTCTTAAAAAAGGCGATATTGTTATCGTCAGAGCAGGCGAGCAAATTCCTGCTGACGGGGAGGTAATAGACGGAGCTGCTTCTGTTGATGAAAGCGCTATTACAGGTGAGTCTGCCCCCGTTATCCGTGAGAGCGGCGGCGACAGGAGTGCAGTCACTGGCGGAACAAGCGTTTTATCAGATTGGATTGTGGTTGAAGTTACCAATGAAGCCGGCGAGAGTTTTTTGGATAAAATGATTGCTATGGTAGAAGGTGCTGCACGTAAAAAAACGCCAAACGAAATGGCATTGCAAATCTTTCTTGTGGCTTTATCAATAATTTTTATATTGGTTACAATGTCCCTTTATACTTATTCGGTTTTTTCAGCAAAACAAGTAGACATAGAAAATCCCACATCCGTAACAACTCTTGTGGCACTTTTGGTTTGCCTTGCCCCTACAACAATAGGTGCATTACTTTCGGCAATAGGAATTGCAGGTATGAGTAGGCTTAATCAGGCAAATGTTCTAGCTATGAGTGGCCGTGCTATTGAAGCCGCTGGTGATGTTGATATTTTAATGCTTGATAAAACAGGTACAATAACGCTGGGCAATCGTCAAGCCCACGCCTTTGTTCCTGTTGACGGTGTTTCCGCTCAAGAACTTGCTGATGCAGCACAGCTTTCATCGTTGGCGGATGAAACTCCGGAAGGACGCAGCGTTGTTGTATTAGCAAAAGAACAATTCGGAATACGGGGTAGAAGCCTCTCTGATAAAGGAATGACATTTATACCGTTTACGGCAAAGACTCGTATGAGCGGAGTTGATTTTGACGGTAATGAAATCCGTAAAGGTGCAGCGGATTCTGTAAAGGAATACGTTATGGCAAACGGTGGAAAATACAGTAAAGAATGTGATGATGCCGTTAAAGCTATTTCAAATCAAGGCGGGACGCCGCTCGTTGTTTCTAAAAACCATAAAATACTCGGAGTTATTCATTTAAAAGACATAATTAAAGACGGTGTTCAGGAAAAATTTGCGGATCTTCGTAAAATGGGAATTAAAACAATAATGATAACAGGCGATAATCCTTTAACAGCCGCAGCGATTGCAGCAGAAGCCGGGGTAGACGATTTTCTTGCTGAAGCAACCCCAGAAGCCAAACTTAATATGATACGTGAATTTCAATCGAAAGGGCATTTGGTTGCAATGACAGGGGATGGGACAAATGATGCCCCTGCCCTTGCACAAGCCGATGTTGCCGTTGCAATGAATACAGGCACACAGGCTGCAAAAGAAGCCGGTAATATGGTGGATCTGGACTCTTCGCCTACAAAGCTAATTGATATTGTTCGTATAGGTAAACAGCTTTTGATGACAAGAGGAAGCCTTACAACTTTTTCAATTGCTAATGACGTAGCAAAATATTTTGCAATTATTCCTGCACTGTTTATTGGCATTTATCCTGGCCTTTCAGCTCTTAATATCATGGGGTTACATTCTCCTCAGAGTGCGGTTTTATCCGCTATTATTTATAATGCACTTATTATAATAGCGCTTATACCTCTTGCATTGAAAGGTGTTAAATACCGAGAAGTTTCAGCAGAAAAACTTTTAACACGAAATCTTTTAGTTTACGGCTTAGGTGGGCTGGCTGCCCCTTTTATATTTATAAAAATTATAGATATACTTCTTGTTGCATTTAATTTAGCTTAAATTCGGAGGACAATATTTTATGAAAGCAATAAAATCTATTATACCCAGAGCTGCATTAATATTTGTAATATTTACCGTCATATGCGGAGTTCTTTACACCGGAATAGTGACGGTGTTTGCTCAGTTTGTATTCCCTGAAAAAGCAAACGGCAGCATTATTGAGATTAACGGAAAGAAATACGGCTCGGAGCTTCTGGGGCAGCAATATACTGATAAATCTTATATGTGGGGAAGAATTATGAATATTGATGTCCAGACTTATAAAGATGAAGACGGAAATCCCGTAATGTATGCTTACCCGTCAAACATTAGCCCTGCAAGTAAGGAATATGAACATCTCGTTGCAAAGCGTATTGAAATGATTAAACAGGCAAATCCCAATATGGATGAAATGACTATCCCCGTGGATTTGGTAACGTGCTCAGGCAGCGGTCTGGATCCTCATATATCTCCTGCTGCGGCTGAATATCAAATTCCACGAATTGCTGAGGAGAATAATTTAACCGAAGAGCAAGTTTCAATAATTGTGGAAAGATGTACAAATAAAAAATTATTAGGTGTTTTCGGAGAAGAAGCTGTTAATGTTCTTAAAGTTAATTTAATACTTGATGGGATATTAAAATAAAAATATAGACTTTTTAGTTAATTTATGTTATTATATATTTATTAAGTACTAATTTGGGGTTGGGGTGAGAATATGGATGATATAAGAGCAAATCCCGATGAGATATTAAAAAACATAGAAAGATCTTCAAAGGTCACAAACAGAGGCCATCTTAAGATCTTTTTCGGGTATGCCGCAGGTGTTGGCAAAACTTATGCAATGCTCAAGGCTGCACATGCTGCAGTTAAACATGGCATTGATGCTGTTGTAGGGTATGTTGAACCCCACCAAAGGCCTAAAACCTCAGCCTTATTAATGGGGTTGGAGGTTCTTGAACCTCTTACGATTGAGTATAAAGGGATTAAGCTCAAAGAGCTTAATCTAGATGCTGTAATCAAACGTAAACCTAAAGTAATTATTGTTGATGAGCTTGCACATACAAATGCAGAGGGTTGCCGTCACTCTAAACGCTACCAAGATGTTGAAGAGATTCTTAAGGCTGGTATTGATGTTTACACAACCGTAAATGTCCAACATATTGAAAGCCTTAATGATATGGTTGCATCAATTACCGGTGTAACCGTGCGAGAAAGAATACCCGATTATGTTTTTGATAATGCCGATCAGGTTGAGCTTGTTGATATTGAACCTGAGGAATTAATAGAGAGGCTTAAAGCCGGTAAAATATATAAAAAAGAACAGGCACAAAAAGCTCTTGGAAACTTTTTTGATAGTAAAAATCTCACAGCGTTACGTGAAATAGCTCTTAGAAGGTGTGCAGACAGGGTTAACAAAATATCAGAAAAGGCAAGGCTTGCTTCAAACAATGATTATTATACCGATGAACACGTTCTGGTGTGTCTCTCCTCATCACCCACAAATCCTAAAATTATCAGAACTGCAGCAAGAATGGCAAACGCTTTTAAAGGTAGTTTTACGGCTTTATTTGTAGAAACTACTTCTTTTAAAACTATGAGTGAGGAAGATCGAAACCGACTTCGCAGTAATATTAGGCTTGCCGAGCAACTTGGTGCTACTATAGAGACTGTTTATGGCGACGATGTCCCACTTCAGATTGCTGAGTTTGCTAGGCTTTCCGGAGTTTCAAAGATTGTTTTAGGAAGAAGCAACGCTAGACGAAAACATTTTTGGGATAAACCTACCTTAAGCGAACGATTAACGGAGGCTTCTTCAAGTCTTGATATATATATAATACCAGATAAAGTAATTACTCATTATCGGGCAAGAAAAGAGAAATTTAAGCCACAAGGTGTCAAAGGCGTTTTGACAGATATATTTAGAAGCTCTATAATGTTGATAGCCGCAACACTTGTCGGGTATGTTTTTGAAATGCTTAATTTCAGTGAAGCAAACATTATCACTGTTTATATTTTAAGTGTACTAATAACAGCAATTATAACAACCAGACGAAGATATAGTTTGATTTCCTCTGTTTTGAGTGTTTTAACTTTTAATTTTTGTTTCACTGATCCTCGATTTACGTTTAATGCTTATGAATCGGGTTATCCGGCAACATTTATAATTATGTTAATTGCGGCTTTTATTACCAGCTCGTTGGCTGTTAAGATTAAACAAAGTGCAAAAATGTCAGCATCAACGGCTTATCGTACAAAGATACTACTGGAGACCAATCAACTTCTTCAGAAAGCAAATGATAAAGCTGGAATTATTACATATACAGCAAACCAGCTTACTAAATTATTACAAAAAAGTATTGTGTTTTATCCTGAAGAAAATGGCGAGCTTACAAATCCTCTCATATTTCCTCTGAATCCTGATTCAGAAACACAGCTGCTTACAGGTGAAAACGAAAAAGCTGTTGCTGCATGGGTGTTTAAGAATAATAAACATGCAGGTGCAACTACTAACACACTTGGAAGCGCAAAATGCCTTTATCTGGCTGTCAGAGTAAATGATGTTGTTTACGGAGTTGTAGGTATTGCGATGTCTGTGCCGTTGGACTCCTTTGAAAAAAACGTTGTATTATCGATTTTAGGTGAATGTGCATTAGCTTTGGAAAATGAAAAAGCTATCAGAGACAGGGAACAAGCTGCAATTTTAGCGAAAAATGAACAGTTACGTGCAAATTTACTTCGCTCAATCTCACATGATTTGAGAACCCCACTTACTTCAATTTCCGGAAACGCGGGCATACTTTTATCTAATGAAAGTAGTTTAAGCCCTGAAAAGAAACAGCAAATATATACAAATATTTACGAAGATTCTTTATGGCTTATTAATCTTGTGGAAAATTTGCTTTCCGTCACAAGGATAGAAGACGGAACAATGAAATTGAATATGAACGCAGAACTTATGGACGAGATTGTTGCTGAAGCTGTGCATCATTTAAGGCGGAGGCTGGAAAAGTATGAAGTAACTATAAATCAGTCGGAAGAATTTATTATGGCAAAAATAGATGCAAGGCTTATTGTTCAAGTTATAATAAATATTATTGATAATGCTGTCAAATATGCTCCGGAAGGCAGCCAAATCTCGATAAATACAATTAAAAAAGGGGATCTGGTTATTGTTGAAATTTCAGATACCGGAGACGGAATATCTGATGAAGCAAAGCCTAAAATATTTGATATGTTTTATACAGCAAATACTAAAATTGCAGACGGCAGAAGAAGTCTAGGGTTAGGGTTGGCTCTTTGCAAGTCAATTATAACAGCACATGGCGGTGAAATTTCTGTTGTTGATAATAATCCTAAAGGCGCAATTTTTAAATTTACATTGCCGGCAGAGGAGGTAGTCTTGCATGAATAAACCTTTAATTTTAGTTGTTGAAGATGATTCCGCAATTCGAAATTTAATATCAACAACGCTTGAGACACATGATTATAAATATCATACAGCGCCAAACGGAGAGGCAGCAATTCTTGAAGCTGTATCCAATAAACCGGATGTTTTACTTCTTGATTTAGGCCTTCCGGATATTGACGGAGTTGAAATCATAAAAAAAATCCGGACATGGTCTACAATGCCGATTATTGTTATCAGCGCAAGAAGTGAAGACCATGATAAAATTGAAGCTTTAGATGCGGGCGCGGATGATTATATAACAAAACCTTTTTCTGTTGAAGAGCTTCTTGCAAGGTTAAGAGTTGCGTTAAGAAGACTTACTTATTCTCAAAGCGCTGAGGGTATGAAAAGCTCTGTCTTTAATAACGGTGAACTTAAAATTGATTATTCATCGGGGTGTGTTTATATTTCTGATGATGAATTGCATCTTACCCCTATTGAATATAAGCTTATTTGTTTGCTTGCTAAGAATGTAGGTAAAGTTCTGACGTATACGTTTATCACTCGTGAAATTTGGGGCAGTGCTTGGGAAAACGATGTTGCTTCTTTGCGCGTTTTTATGGCAACTCTCCGTAAGAAAATTGAAAAAGATACTTCTTGCCCACAGTACATTCAGACTCATGTAGGAATAGGATACAGAATGTTGAGAGTTTAACAATGAGTTTTCTAAGGTTGTGATAATGGTTGTTAACCGGGTGAGTATAGCTGGCGTAACGATAAAAATTTATGTGAAGCTTAAACTATTGCTCAAATTAATTTACTATAACATAAAATTATTTTATAAAAAATCCATTCAGAGCCGGTAACAGCCCTGAATGGATTTTTTATGAATCTTTAATTATTCAACTACAATTGCTTTTATTTTTGCACTTCTAAGGTTTACACCTGCAAAAAAGATATCTTCATATTCTTTATTTTCTGCAAAAAATGTAAGAAAATCTTTATCATAAGTCATGTTTCTAAGATAATATTTTTGCCCTACAGCGAAGATTACAGTTGACCCAGGCTTAGCCTTTTGTGTGCAACGACAGAGAATAGGAGATCCTTTTGCAAATCTCGGTTCCATACTGTCATCGTTCATTTCAAAAAAGAAAAGATCGTCGCCTTCGACTCCTGTGGGAGCGGCTGCAGTTTTTGCTGCGTTTTTATTTTCCATATCTTCAAAAGACGAGTATACGGGAATATCCATGTTTAAAAGTCCTTTCGGGTATAAATATACGATAATAAATGTTTAAAATACAATATTAATGTTTAAAATGTCTTTGTCCTGTAAAAATCATGGCAATGTTATATTCATTGCACTTTTTAATGGAATCTTCGTCTCGTATAGAGCCACCCGGCTGAATAATAGCCGTGACACCAGCCTTATGTGCCAGCTCTACACAGTCATCAAAGGGGAAGAAAGCATCGGAAGCCATAACAGCCCCAATCGACTTCTCCCCTGCATATCTTACTGCAAGGTCGAGAGCTGTAACCCTATTTGTTTGACCTGGCCCGATTCCAACTGAGGTATGACCTTTTGCAAGTGCGATACCGTTAGATTTTGTGTGTTTAACAACTTTCCAAGCAAACATAAGGCTGTCGAGTTCCTCGGCTGTGGGCTGACGTGTAGTAACGCAGTGCGGTTCTTCATCGTAAAGACGAGCATCTAATTCTTGAATTAAGAGCCCTCCGGCAACTTTTTTGTAGTCCATCATATCTGCTGTGTTTTTCTTAGCGACAGCAGGTAGTTCCAAAACACGTAGGTTGGGTTTTTTAGCGAATATTTCCAGAGCCTTTTCAGAATAAGAAGGAGCGATTACGATTTCAAGGAACAATTTATTCACTTCAACGATTTCATTTGCGGTTTCTTCATCAAAAGGCATGTTTGTTGCAAGGATTCCGCCGTAAATTGAAACGGGGTCTGCTGCGTATGCTTGTTGATATGCTTCTAAAAGAGTTTTCCCGTTAGATACGCCGCAGGGATTTGCATGTTTAACACCGACCACGGTTATTTCATCCCCGAATTCTTTTAACAAATCCATTGCGCCGTTAGCATCGTTTATATTGCAAAAACTCAGTTCTTTCCCTTGAATCTGTTTAGCTGCCGCAAGAGTCCCTTCGAAGTGCCCAATTTCTTTATAAAAAGCAGCTTTTTGATGGGGGTTTTCACCGTAACGTAAATCCTGAACTTTTTCAAATGTTGCGGTATATGTTTCAGGAAGGGGAGATTTTCCCAGTTGTTCACGAAGATATTTTGCAATTAAAGCATCATAGGCTGCAGTGTGTTCAAAAACTTTAAGGGCTAAATCTTTTTTTGTTTCAAGAGAAATTCCGCCGTTTTCTAATTCATTAATAACCCTATCATAATCTTCAGGTGCTACTATTACGGCAACATCCGGATGGTTTTTTGCAGCCGCCCTTATCATTGTAGGTCCGCCTATATCAATGTTTTCAACAGCGATTTCAAAGGTTGTTCCTTCTTTTAAAATAGTCTCTTTAAAAGGATAAAGGTTAATTGCTACAATGTCTATCGGCTCTACTCCAAGTTCTTTGATCTGTTCCATATGTTCCGTTTTTGATCTCATTGCAAGAATTCCTGCATGAATCATGGGATGAAGTGTTTTTACTCTTCCGTCAAGACATTCAGGGAATCCTGTAACATCGCTTACCCCAGTAACTTTTATACCATTTTCTTTCAACGTTTTTGCTGTTCCTCCCGTAGAAAGAATTTCAAACCCGTTTTCAATAAGCTTTTTTGCAAAATCTACAATGCCGGTCTTGTCCGAAACGCTTAAAAGTGCCCTCTTCATTATGTAGAAGCCCTCCTGTTGTGATATTTAATAAAATAAAATTTAAATACTATTTGGTTTTATATGTAATATATAAATTTTGTCAAAAATAAAAAAATATCATATTTATCCGTTGACAATTAAGATAAATTATGATATAATTATAAAATGCACAATAACGATAATGGGTGAGTATCCCTCTTAAGGCCACGATCTCTTATATTTTGTGGACGTTTTATCACCTGTTAATACATTGCAACCCTATGCATTTTTGAGGTGTTGAGGGGCCGATTTTTCTGATTAGATCGGGAAAAATCAGTGCACACACGATGGATGCTTTGCTGTTTATTGTGATTATTATAGCACACTTTTCCGCAAAATGCAAGAGGTTTTTGAAAAATTTGAACGGAGATGATTATTGCATGACACAAAAGGTTGATCCCTCTGTTGTCGGAGCACATTACGAAACGCTCGGAAAAACACAACGTGTAAGCTTTGCTAAAATCAAACAATTACAGGAAGTGCCGAACCTTATCGCCATACAGCTCCAATCATACAAGTGGTTTGTCGAGGAAGGAATGAAGGCAGTTCTTAAAGACAGTTCCAATGTTATTGATCATACTGGAACTATTGTCCTTGATTACATCGATTACGCTATCGACAAAGAACCTAAATATTCCGTAGAGGAATGTAAAGAAAGAGACGCAACTTACGCTGCCCCGCTGAGAATAACTTGCCGTCTTACAAATATGGTAACAAAGGAAATTCAAGACCAGACAATTTTCTTTGGTGATTTTCCGTTGATGACGGAAACAGGTACATTTATTATTAACGGAGCGGAACGTGTAGTCGTTTCTCAGCTCGTCAGATCTCCGGGTGTATATTTTTCATATGAGATGGACAAGAGCGGAAACAAGCTGTTCAGCGGAACGGTTATGCCTAACAGAGGTCCGTGGATTGAATATGAAACAGACGCTAACGATGTTTTATGTGTTCGTGTTGATAAGGGCAAGAAATTTCCTGTAACAACTCTTATACGCGCTTTTGGCATTGAAACAGACGAAGAAATTAAAGAAATGTTCGGTGAAGATCACGTTATTATGGCAACTCTTGAAAAAGAGGCTACAGGTAGACGTGATATTAACCCCGGCGAATCACGTCGTAATCAGGCTTTGAAAGAGCTCTATATAAAACTCAGACCTGGTGAGCCTGCAACAGTAGACAGTGCTGTTGCCCATATTGATAATCTTTTCTTTAATGAAAGAACATACGATCTAACTCGTGTAGGTCGTTATAAATATAATAAAAAGCTCGCAATAGGATCCAGAATAGTTGACAGAACGCTCACCAGACCGGTGTGCGATCCTTTCACGGGCGAAATTCTTGCAGATGCAGGCGATTATATCAATCGTGAACTTGCAAAGAAAATTCAAGATGCAGGTGTTTTTGAAGCGTATATTAACATTGAAGAACAGGAAGTTCGCGTATTCTCCAACGGAATGGTAAATATGCAGAATTTCGTCTCTTTTGATGTTGGGAGCGTAGGGGTAAATGAGTGGGTTAAATTCTCCGTTCTTAAAGAGATCATTACAGAGTCTAAAGACGAAGCTGAAATAATAGAAAAAACCAAAGCTCGCCTCTCTGAACTTATTCCTATGACAATAAGCAATGAAGATATATTTGCTTCACTTAACTATATTATTGGTTTAAATCACGGAATAGGTACAACTGACGATATTGACCATCTTGGTAATCGTCGTATCCGTTCTGTCGGTGAACTTTTACAAAATCAATTTAGAATAGGCTTCACAAGAATGGAGCGTACAATCAAGGAAAAGATGAATATGCAAAACCTTGAAATTGTTACGCCGTCACATCTTTTAAATACACGTCCTGTTATTGCGGCAATACGTGAGTTTTTTGGATCCTCACCTCTTTCGCAGTTTATGGATCAGACAAACCCTCTTGCAGCAATTACACATAAAAGAAGACTTTCAGCTCTCGGACCGGGCGGTCTTACCCGTGATCGTGCAGGGTTCGATGTTCGTGACGTTCATTACACACACTACGGCCGTATGTGTCCGGTTGAAACTCCTGAAGGTCCGAACATTGGTCTTATCTCGTATCTTTCGAGTTATGCAAGAATTAATGAATACGGATTTATAGAAGCACCCTACAGACGTATTGATCAAAAAACAGGTGTTGTTACCGACGAAGTCGAGTATATGACAGCTGATGTAGAAGATAATTATATTGTTGCACAGGCAAACGAGCCGTTGGATGATCAGGGCTGTTTGAAAAAAGAGCGTGTTGCAGTCCGTTTCAGAGACTCAATCATGGAAATAGAGCGTGAAAAAGTCGATTACATGGACGTTTCACCCCGTATGGTTGTATCTGTTGCGACATCGCTTATTCCGTTCCTTGAAAACGATGACGCTATACGTGCATTAATGGGATCTAACATGCAACGTCAGGCTGTCCCCCTTATAAAAACACAAGCTCCGATAGTCGGAACCGGTATGGAATATAGAACAGGAACAGACAGCGGTGTTTGTATCTTGGCTAAAAAAGCAGGCGTTGTTGAAAGCGTTTGTGCAAATGAAATTATAATTAAAAACGAAGAAGGCAGTCTTGACACTTACAGACTCACAAAGTTCTTACGTTCAAACCAAGCAACCTGTATAAACCAGCGTGTAATCGTTAAAAAAGGACAGAAAATTGAAAAAGGTGAGGTTATCGCAGACGGACCTTCTACAGAAAATGGCGAACTTTCACTTGGTAAAAACGTTCTTATCGGTTTCATGACTTGGGAAGGTTATAACTACGAGGATGCTATTTTGCTTAATGAGAAACTTGTTAAGGAAGATACATTTACTTCAATTCATATAGAAGAATATGAAATAGATGCAAAAGAAACAAAACTTGGGCCTGAGGAAATCACAAGTGATATTCCTGCTGTCAGCAAAGACCTTTTAGCTGACCTTGACGACAACGGTATAATCCGTATAGGTGCAGAAGTTCACTCCGGCGACATTCTTGTTGGTAGAGTTTCACCAAAAGGTGATGCTGAACAAACTGCTGAGGAAAGACTCTTAAGAGCTATCTTTGGCGAAAAATCACGTGAAGTAAGAGATACCTCTCTTAAAGTTCCTCACGGTGAAAGCGGTATAGTCGTTGATGTTAAAGTGTTTACACGTGAAAACTCCAACGAGCTTTCCCCTTCAACAAATAAAATTGTACGCGTATATCTTGCACAGAGAAGAAAAATTTCTGTGGGTGACAAAATGGCAGGACGTCACGGTAACAAAGGTGTTATCTCACGCATACTTCCACAGGAAGATATGCCGTTCTTACCAGATGGAAGACCTCTTGATATCGTTTTAAACCCGCTGGGCGTTCCTTCTCGTATGAATATCGGGCAGGTCCTTGAAGTCCATCTTGGTGCAGCAGCTTCTAAACTCGGTTGGAAGGTTATGACACCTGTATTCGACGGTGCAAAAGAGGAAGAAATTACCGAATGTCTTAAGCAGGCAGGCCTTCGTGCTGACGGTAAAACTGTGCTTTATGACGGCAGAACTGGTCTTCCTTTCGACGGACCCGTAACAGTCGGATATATGTACTTCCTTAAACTTCATCACCTTGTTGACGATAAAATCCATGCACGTTCAACAGGCCCGTACTCGTTGGTTACACAGCAGCCTTTGGGTGGTAAAGCTCAGTTTGGTGGTCAGCGTTTCGGAGAAATGGAAGTTTGGGC
>QAKR01000043.1 GCA_003343705.1 Clostridiales bacterium
ACTTGTGAAACGGTCAATAAGAGTAGTAAAAGTAGTTCTTGCTATATAGACTCTGAAAAAAGTGAATAAATAAAGCAGGTTTTTTTGCCTGCTGTAAATAAAACGCTAATTTTGACATATCAAGATGCATTGTGGTATTTTACCGCAATGCATCTTTTTCATTTTAGGAGGGTTTTTATGGAGAGTAAAATGCAGCTTTACGGGTTTAACAATTTAACTAAATCTTTAAGCTTTAATATTTATGATGTGTGTTATGCAAAAACAGAACGTGAGCAGAAAGATTATATTGCCTATATTGACGAACAATATAATTCCGAACGCCTTACAAATATTCTATATAAGCTCACAGAAATGATAGGCGCTACGGTGCTAAATGTTTCAAAACAGGATTATGAACCTCAAGGTGCCAGTGTTACATTTTTAATTGCGGAAGAAAGCATGGTGTCTAACCGAAGCGGTGAAACAGTTGTGGCGCATTTGGATAAAAGCCATGTAACTGTACACACGTATCCGGAATATCATCCTGAAAATTCTATTGCCACATTTCGTGTAGATATTGACGTTGCAACCTGCGGTGAAATCACACCTCTTTCCACTCTTGATTTTTTACTGGGTAGTTTTGATTCAGATATTATTACGTTAGATTATAAAGTCCGTGGCTTCACCCGTGACATGAACGGTAAAAAGTTGTTTATTGATCATAAAATTTCTTCTATCCAAAATTATATCGATCCGATAACTCTGCAAAAGTACGACGCCATTGACGTTAACATGTACCAATCAAATATATTTCATACAAAAATGCTTATTAAAGAAGTTGATCTTCAGAACTATCTTTTCAACGCAGATGTATATGAACTTGCGCCCAGAACAAGATTAAGTATTACAGATAGTTTAAGACGGGAAATGATAGAAATTTTCAGCGGAGCAAATGTATATTAAAGGAGACAACAGGTAGTGAAAAATCAAAGCAATGCCCCAATTTTTGAAGCGCTAGAAGACTTCAAAACAAAATGCGTAGTGCCTTTTGATGTGCCGGGTCATAAACGTGGTCGAGGTAACAAAGATCTTTTACATTTCTTAGGTGAAAAATGTCTTACTGTTGATGTAAACTCAATGAAACCGCTGGATAACCTTTGTCATCCAACCGGAGTTATTAAAGAATCGGAAGAACTGGCAGCAGAGGCTTTTGGTGCAAAAAACGCTTTTTTTATGGTAGGGGGAACAACTTCATCAGTTCAGGCAATGATTTTATCATCGGTAAAAAGAAACGATAAAATCATTCTTCCGAGAAACGTACACAGGAGCGTTATAAACGCACTGATATTATGCGGAGCCGTACCGGTTTATATTAATCCTCAAACAAATGATAGATTGGGTATTTCACTGGGAATGAGCGTTTCAGATGTTGAAAACGCAATAAAACAGAACCCTGATGCTAAAGCTATTTTTGTTAATAACCCAACATATTACGGAATTTGCTCAGACTTAAAAACGATTACAGAGCTCACCCATAAAAACAATATGCTTTTACTTGCAGACGAAGCACACGGAACGCATTTATATTTTGGTGAGCACATGCCGATTTCCGCAATGGCAGCAGGGGCTGATATGGCATCTGTAAGTATGCATAAATCCGGAGGATCTTTAACCCAAAGCTCTTTTTTACTTTGCGGAAAAAATGTAAATTCAGATTACGTTCGGCAGATTATAAATCTCACCCAAACAACAAGCGGCTCATATCTTTTACTTTCGAGTCTCGATATTTCACGCAGGAATTTGGCCCTTAGCGGAAAAGAAATTTTCGGTAAAGTCACAGAGCTTACGAATTACGCAAGAGAAGAAATAAACAGTATCGACGATTATTACGCTTTTGGAAAAGAGCTTATAAACGGTGACAGCATTTTTGATTTTGACTTAACTAAACTTTCGGTAAACACCCTAAACCTTGGTCTTGCCGGTATTGAAGTTTATGATATTTTACGTGACGAATACGATATCCAAATAGAATTCGGAGACTTGGGGAATATTCTTGCATATATCTCGGTGGGCGATAATTATAAAAATATAGAGCGGCTTATAAGCGCACTTTCCGAAATACGCAGGATCTATAAAAAAGAAACCACATCACTTATTAAATACGAATATATTAACCCAGTTGTAAAGCTACCGCCTCAAAAAGCATTTTACGCAGATAAAAAAAGGGTAAGTCTTAAAGACTCCGTAGGTGAAATATGCTGTGAGTTTGTAATGTGTTATCCTCCTGGGATCCCCATTCTTGCCCCAGGTGAAAAAGTTACAAAGGACATTGTTGATTATATTTTATATGCAAAAGAAAAGGGCTGTTCTTTAACAGGCCCGGAAGATATGGACATTAATACTTTAAATGTTTTGAAAGGAGAAGGTTGATGGAGCTTTGGTATAGTGAAAACCACACAAAAAACGTTAAGTTTTCCATAAAAGTAGATAAACAGCTGTGCAGCAAACAAAGTGAATTTCAGCGAATAGACGTGTTTGAGTCACCGGAATTCGGTAGAATACTTACCCTTGACAGCCTTATGATGCTAACTGAAAAAGATGAGTTTATATACCACGAAATGATAACCCATGTACCAATGGCTGTGCACCCGAACCCGGAAAATGTTCTTGTTATCGGAGCAGGCGACGGCGGCGTTATAAGAGAACTTTCAAAATACGCTTATATAAAAAATATAGACCTTGTTGAAATAGATGAAGCTGTGGTTGAAGTAAGTAAAGAATTTTTACCGTTTACCGCATGCTCTTTTTCAGATAAACGCCTTACCGTATATTATCAGGACGGGCTGAAATTTATAAGAAGCCGTGAAAATGAATATGATGTGATTATTGTTGATTCAACGGATCCTTTCGGACCCGGAGAAGGTCTTTTTACAAAAGAATTTTACGGTAACTGTTATAAAGCATTAAAAGATGACGGGATCATGATAAACCAGCACGAGAGTCCTTTTTATACGGCAGATGCACAAGCAATGAAACGTGCTCATGCAAGGATTGTAAAATCATTTCCGATTAGCCGAGTATACCAAGCTCATATCCCCACCTATCCATCCGGACACTGGCTATTCGGATTTGCCTCAAAAAAACATCACCCCATAAAGGATTTACATGCCGAACAGTGGAAAAAACTTGGCATTGAAACAAAGTATTATAACACAAACTTGCATAAGGGTGCGTTTTATCTTCCAAATTATGTTGAAAAAATGCTTTTGGAGTGTGAAGACGATGAGTAATTTTATAAGTTGCGATTGTAATTATCAAAATGCCGACATAGTCTTATTCGGCGCACCGTTTGACGGAACAACTTCTTTTCGCCCCGGAACACGTTTCGGCCCGACGGAAATAAGAAAAGATTCCTTCGGCATTGAAACATATTCACCTTATCAGGATAAGGATTTATCGGAAATTTCTGTTTGTGATATGGGAGATTTAGAATTCCCTTTCGGGAATACCGATAAAGTTCTTGAAATGATAGAAAACACCGCAAGCGATATTTTAAGGGATAATAAATCCCCTGTTATGCTAGGCGGCGAGCATTTAATAACGCTAGCAGCTGTTTCTGCGGTATTTAAAAAGTATCCTAATCTGCACATAATTCATTTTGACGCACATACAGATCTTCGCGATGAATATCTGGGGCAAACGCTTTCTCATGCAGCGGTTATGCGTAGAATATGGGAAAAAGTCGGAGACGGCAAAATTTTTCAGTTCGGTATCCGCAGCGGAGAAAAACATGAGTTTGAATTTGCAAAAGAACATACTGTATTACAAAAGTTTAATTTAGAAGGTTTTGATACAGTTGTTGAAAAACTCAAAGGTAAACCTGTTTATTTCACACTTGATTTAGATATTCTTGACCCAAGTATTTTCCCCGGAACAGGTACACCTGAAGCAGGCGGAGTTTCGTTTTCAGAGCTTTTGAATGCTGTTTTAAAATTAAATAAGTTAAACATTGTTGGCTGTGATATAAACGAACTTTCACCTGTTTATGACCAAAGCGGAGTTTCCACAGCAGTTGCTTGTAAAATATTAAGAGAAATATTATTGACATTTAAAGGAGATTAAAAAATGGGTAAAGCTTTAATTATAGGTTGCGGCGGCGTTGCAAGCGTTGCCATACACAAATGCTGTCAAAACAGCGATGTTTTTGAAGAGATAATGATTGCAAGCCGTACAAAATCAAAATGCGACGCATTAAAATCAAAGCTTGAAGGCGGCAAAACTAAAATTCAGACTGCAAAGGTTGATGCCGATAGTGTTGATGAGCTTATTGCACTTATAAACAGCTTTAGACCTGATGTGGTTTTAAATCTTGCACTTCCTTACCAGGATTTAACTATAATGGATGCATGTCTTGCAACAAAGACCCATTATGTGGATACAGCTAATTATGAACCTTTGGACACTGCAAAATTTGAGTATAAATGGCAATGGGCATACCGTGAAAAATTTAAACAAGCCGGCATATGTGCACTTTTAGGCAGCGGATTTGACCCGGGAGTTACCGGAGTTTTTTCGGCATACGCTCAAAAACATTACTTTGATGAAATACATTACCTCGATATTCTCGACGCAAATGCCGGCGATCATGGATACCCTTTTGCAACAAACTTTAACCCGGAAATCAACATACGGGAAGTTACAGCAAAAGGCAGTTACTGGGAAAACGGAAATTGGATTGAAACCGATCCTATGGAAATAAAACGTATATATGATTTTCCTCAAATAGGCGAAAAAGATATGTATCTTTTACATCATGAAGAGCTCGAAAGCCTTGCACTCAATTTAAAAGGAATTAAAAGAATACGTTTCTTTATGACCTTCGGACAAAGCTATCTCACTCACCTTAAATGCCTTGAAAATGTGGGAATGACATCAATTGAACCGATAGAATTTAACGGCCAACAGATTGTGCCTTTACAGTTCTTAAAAGCAGTACTCCCCGACCCTGCATCTCTCGGCCCCAGAACAAAAGGTAAAACAAATATCGGATGTATATTTAAAGGTGTTAAAGACGGAAAAGAAAAAACATATTATGTTTATAACGTCTGCGATCATCAGGAATGCTATAAAGAAGTTGAAAGTCAGGCGATTTCATACACAACAGGCGTGCCCGCAATGATAGGCGCAATGCTTATAATGAACGGTACGTGGACAAAACCCGGTGTTTATAACATTGAAGAGTTCGACCCGGATCCGTTTATGGATGCTTTGAATAAATGGGGGCTTCCATGGGTTGAAGAATTTGACCCTGTTTTGGTAGATTAATATGAACTTTGATATTAACAAAATAAAAACTCCTTATTATATTGTTGATGAAAAGCTGCTTAAAAACAACCTTGAACTATTAAAATCCGTCGCAGACAGATCAGGCTGTAAAATACTTTTAGCTCAAAAAGCATTTTCTATGTTTTCACTTTATCCGCTTATAGGTAGATATCTTAACGGCACAGCTGCAAGCGGGCTTTATGAAGCAAAGCTGGGCTATGAAGAAATGGGTGGAGAAACGCATATTTTTTCAGCTGCTTACAACGAAGATGAGTTTGATGAAATATTAAAAATATGCGATCATATTATTTTTAATTCATTTTCTCAGTGGCAAAAATATAAAGAAAAATCCCTTAAATCCGGCAAAAAATTCGGAATAAGAATAAACCCGGAATGCTCCACTCAACAACACGGCATTTACGACCCATGCAGCAACGGTTCCCGGCTTGGAGTGACTATAAGTAATTTCAAAGAAGATTCACTTGACGGTATTAAAGGCTTACATTTTCATACACTTTGTGAGCAAAACAGCGACGATTTAATAACAACATTAAACGCTGTTGAACAGAAATTCGGACAATATATCCATAAAATGAAATGGATGAATTTCGGCGGAGGACATCATATAACTCGAGAAGATTATGACATTGACGCTTTGATAAATACAATTATAAATTTTAAAGCCAAATATAATGTTGAAGTATATCTCGAACCCGGTGAAGCTGTTGCACTGAATTCAGGCTTTTTGGTAAGCAGCGTGCTTGATATTGTAGAAAATGATATAAGAATTGCAATTTTAGACGCTTCTGCAGCATGCCATATGCCGGACGTGATTGAGATGCCATACCGCCCGAATATTATTAATGCGGATTTACCAAACAAAAAAGCTTTTACTTATCGTCTTGGCGGCCCTACATGCCTTGCTGGTGATATAATCGGAGATTACTCTTTTGACAAACCCCTTAATGAAGGTGACAAACTGGTTTTTTGTGATATGGCAATATATTCAATGGTTAAAAACAATACATTTAACGGAATGAAACTGCCGACCATTGCCGTTTGTAACTTAAAAGGTAAAGTTAAAACAGTAAAAGAATTCGACTATTCTGACTTTAAAAACAGACTTTCTTGAAGTGAATCAAACGAAGTCAACATACAGACACAATAAAGTTAAAGTAATATATTTTTTATAAAAAATAAAAAGCGGGAAGTTTATTATAAAACTTATCGCTTTTTATTTACTTTTTTAATATTTTAAATAGTTTACAACAAATTTTTATCTTTATTAACTCTGTTTAAAGACAATCAGTATCTATATTAATGACTACTACTACTTTTCCTTTTTCTTCTGATTCATAATGTATTCACTTATACTTGGATATATATTTTTTTTAATCTGCTTTGCAGCAATCACACAACCATATAATTTATTTAGCTCTGAACCTTTTTGAGTATCTTTAAATCTCTTTGTCACCTTGAACTTTAGTTTATTTGGAACATCAAGTGTTCCATCAGGCTTGATTATTACACCTGTTACTTTTTTAACATCAGAAGAACCATAATATTTAACTTTATTTTTTGAAATATTGTAACCATTTTTTAGAACAATTTTAAGTATACGACCTCTAAATTCAGGCTGTATAGGCTTGTCACATGAAAAGACAACATCATCTACATATACAGACATATTCACATTATATTTTAGACACAACGAATACATCTCATCAAACATTGATTTATTTACAAGGTAAGACAACAACGGGCTTGGTGATGCTCCTGTGCACAAATGATTAATATGTTTTATCTTTTTCATGCGTATAAACGTATCGATTTCTTTTTTTTCTACAAGATCTATTGATATGTCATATGTACACAAATTAGTAACTATTTCTGCAACATCTGAAGAGGTTTTTAATTCGTTTTTAAAAAACATATAAACCTTTTCGCGAGAAGTGTTAGGGAAGAAAGCTGAAATATCAATTTTATAAAGATATTTTATTCCTGCATGCATTTTTGCATTATCGATATATGATTTACCTTTAACTCCAGAAAAAATATAATTAGGAAACCTGCATTTCATTAATCCATTTTTAATTCTTTTTTGAATAACTTTAAGTTCTTGTTTTGGAGCTTCAACTAAACGTGGTTTAACCATACAATCTATGAAAGGGCTTATATTCTGTTGTACATATATGTTTTTTGTCCATTTCTTATCTTGTATCCCAAGTACTTTCATGAGCATTTTTTTGGATTGAAGAGCATATAGTGGACAAGATTTATACAATAGATTTCACCTCATTTATAAAAAAATGTGTTGGTTAGCAACCTAATGCACTCAAGAAAGAGCTAATCCATTGCATGAGTGTATCAGTATCGCTAAAGGGCATCGCTAACAGTGTTGCTATTAGTACAATCATAATAGCACGGAAAACAATTATACTGATTTTGGGAGTACTATTGAAATTGAACGTTATGTGATTATCTGACAAGATTTTCACCTCAACATTCTTTTTTTCTTTAGCTCTTCGCATTTGATTTTCACCTCCTCGTTATTATTGAACCCCTTTGCGTGAAAAGGGTCTCCCCAAGCCTCTAATAACGATAGGTGATTTACGGGTGAATGTCCTATTAACCAACACAAATTTTGAACTCCCCAAATAATTAAATCAGGTTGTTCTATACCGAAACATATACGCTTATCTACTTATACAACACATACTTAACATATACAGGGATACAAAGAAGCCATAAATAAATTCTTATATGTATTCTGTAATGTTGTGTAGCCGTGACGACTGCAAAAGAAGACATGTTTCGGGTAATATTACAGCAGTGCCGCTGTAACCGCTTATGCAAAGCATAAACCAAACTGGGAAACCTACACCGTACTGTTAGCATTAATATTATACCATATTTTTACATTTATTGCAATAGGCTAATATCTTTTTATAGAAGTGAAAATTTTTTTATAAAATAAAACGGTGCAACCATTTTCAGTTGCACCAATAAAAAACTTAGCTATATGATTATAACAAAAACAATATTCTGTTTTTTTATTTCTGTATGTTAAGCAACTATTTCAAACTGGCTGTTGTAAAGCTCAGCATAAAAGCCGCCTTTTTCTATTAAATCATTGTGGTTTCCGCTTTCTATAATATCACCGTTTTTCATAACTAATATAAGATCGGCGTTTTTAATTGTAGAAAGCCTGTGGGCAATAACAAATGATGTTCTTCCTTGAGTCAACTGGTCCATTGCTTTCTGGACAATACGCTCAGTTCTTGTGTCTACCGAACTTGTAGCTTCATCTAATATAAGCAGCGGTGCGTTCTGAATCATTGCACGGGCTATTGTAATAAGCTGTTTTTGACCTTCAGATAAGCTTGCTTTGTCATTTAAAACTGTTTCATACCCATCAGGTAAAGTCCTAATAAAATGATGTAGGCCTACTGTCTTACAAGCGTTTACAACCTGTTCATCAGTAACATCCGATTTATCGTATATTATATTCTCTTTAATCGTTCCTTCAAACATCCATGTGTCTTGCAAAACCATACCGAATTGTTCATGCACATTTTCGCGAGGAACTTGGCTTATAGGAATATCGTCAAGCAAGATTTCACCGGAGTCGAGCTCGTAAAATCGCATTAACAGATTTACTATAGTTGTTTTTCCTGCTCCGGTAGGCCCGACTATTGCTACTTTTTGTCCCGGTTCTATCTTTGCGGAAAAATCGTTAATAATAGTTTTTTCCGGAACATATCCAAATTTAACGTTTTTAAATTCTACACTACCTTTAATTTCTTTAAGCATTTTTTCTTTTCCACTCTCGTCGGAAAGCTCTTCTTCGGCTAAAAATTCAAATACTCGCTCCCCTGCAGCAGCCGTACTCTGAAGGTTATTAAATGCTTGTGCAATTTGTGATAAAGGTTGGGTAAAGAAACGTATATAAAGCATGAATGCAACAATTACACCAAATGAAATTGTTCCGTTCATTGCAAGTGCTGCACCTACAACACATACAACAACATAACCAAAGTTTCCGATAAAGCCCATTAAAGGCATCATAAGTCCGGATAAAAATAAGGCTTTCCATGCACTGTTGTAAAGCTTTCCGTTTATACCTTCAAAAGTCTTCTTTGCCTCATCGCTACCATTATAAACCTTTACAACATTATGGCCTGCATATATTTCTTCTATATGTCCGTTGATTTCACCTAAGTATTGCTGTTGTCCAACAAAGTGTTTTTGCGATTTGGACATTATAAACATCATCATTAAAAATCCGATAAAGCTACATCCGACGGCACAAAGAGCTAAAATCCAGCTATTATAAAACATCATAATCAAAGATCCAATGAACATTGTCCCGGATGAGACAATGGCACCTACACTCTGGTTTAGCGTCATTCCTATGGTGTCAACATCATTAGTTACACGGCTTAAAACATCCCCGTAACTTGTGCGATCAAAATATCTGAAAGGTAGACGATTGATTTTATGAGAAATATCAGAACGCAAGTTTTTAGATATTTTTTGTGTAACGGTTGCCATAATAAACCCTTGTAATAAATTTAATAAACCTGATCCCGCATAAAAAAAGACAAGCATCCATGCAATATTTGCAACAGCACCTAAATCAATACTATTAAGTACAGGTATACCGTTCACTAATGCCGGAAGACCTTTACTGATTTCATTTGTCAAGTCTTTGAGTTTATCCGGGCCTATAATCAGTAAAACCGTTCCTACTGCAGCAGCTAAGAGAGCAACTACAATTCCTGGAATATAGCTTTTACAATAACGTATAAGCTTAACCATTGTCTTTTTAAAGTTTTTTGGTTTTTCTATAGCGCGAGGTCCGCCCATCATAGGCCCTTGAGGCTTTCTTGTTCTTTTATAATCACTCATGATGCAAGCTCCTCCTCACTTAACTGCGACATTGCAATTTCTTTATAAACTTCACAATTATCAAGCAGCTGTCTGTGAGTTCCGCTGCCTACAATTTTACCTTCATCAAGAACAATTATTTTATCGGCATCAATAATAGACCCTATTCTTTGTGCCACAATCAAGCTTGTGACACCGGCAGTTTCTTTCTTTAACGCTGTACGTAATATACGGTCTGTTTTATAATCAAGTGCTGAAAAACTATCGTCAAAAATGTAAATCTCGGGTTTGCGGCAAACAGCTCTTGCAATAGATAAACGCTGTTTTTGTCCGCCTGATATGTTTACACCGCCCTGAGAGATATCAGCATTATATTTCCCATCCATATTTTCTACAAACTCCGACCCTTGAGCAATACGCACTGCACGTTTTATCTCATCTTCAACAGAACTATCTTCACGTATGTTATCACCGTAACCCACATTGGATTTTACGGAACCTTTGAACAAAACGGCTTTTTGCGGTACATAGCCGATTTTTTGATAAAGAGACTGCAATTTGTATTCTTTTATATTTATACCGTCAATAAGAACTTCGCCTTCAGTTGCATCAAAAAACCGTGGTACTAAATTAATCAATGTGCTTTTACCGCTACCGGTAGACCCTATAAAAGCAACTGTTTCACCTTTTTTAACAGTAAAACTAACATCCTGTAAAACATAATCTGCTGCACCCGGATACTTAAAACTTACATGATTAAACTCAACTTCGCCCTCAACTCCTGGAGTGCCTTCAACTGAAGTACCGTCTGCAATTGCAGATTTTGTTTCCAAAACTTCATTTATACGTTTTGCCGAAACCATTGCCCGAGGAAGCATTATAAATATAAAAACAACCATTAAAAATGACATAATAACCTGCATTGCATATGCTGAAAAAACCACCATATTAGAAAACAAAGTAAGTTTATCCATCATCTGCGCTGAGTTTATCAAGGAAGCTCCTATCCAATAAATAGCCAAGGTAAGTCCATTCATTATCATAAACATAACAGGCATCATAACGGACATTCCACGGCTTGTAAATAAATGTGTGGAAGTTAACTCATCATTAGCTTTTTCAAATTTATTTTGCTGATAACTTTCCGCATTATATGCACGTACAACACGAAGACCTGTTAAATTTTCTCTTGTAACTCGGTTAATATTATCTGTAAGAATCTGCATTTTTTTAAACTTTGGCATAACAAATATAAGTATCATTGCCATCATTGCAAATAAAACTAAAAGCGCTACCCCTGTTGCAGCTGTCCATTCAACACCCTTGCCTGCGATTTTAGTTATTGCCCAAACTGCCGTTATCGGGGCTTTAATTATCATCTGTAAGCCCATCGTTATAAGCATTTGAATTTGTGTAATATCATTTGTTGAACGTGTTATTAAACTTGCTGTCGAAAAACGATTGATTTCTTCCATAGAAAAAGAGTCAACTTTGTTAAACAGCATACTGCGTAAGCGTCTAGAAAACGATGTTGCTATACGTGATGCAAAAAAGCCAACAATTACGGCAGAAATAAAGCTACCCAACGCACATAAAAGCATATAACCGCCGGATATCCAAATATCCTTCATTTCACTTCCCGGTGTCTGAGTAAGTCGAGTAATTTCAGACATATAATCTGGAAGTTTCAAGTCTAGCCAGACTTGTGTTACAATAAATATAAGGCTGAGACCGAATTGAATCCATTCTGTTCGGTTCAGCCGCTTGAACATTTTGATCATGTTATGATCCTCCGTCTATAAAATACAGTTTAGAGATATTTTTAAAATTTTATTCTTCAGAGTTTTTTTCTTCTCTTAATTTTGAAGAAACATCAGCTAATTTACCCACAATTCTAACAAATTCTTGGGCATCCTTTTCACCCAACAAATTAAGCATATAAACTGTTCTATCCATAACCTTTTGCTTTTGCTCTTCAGCTAATAATTTCCCTTTTTCCGTAAGAGTTACCAATATTTGTCTTCTGTCATTTGGATCAATCTGACGAGTTACAAGCCCTTTTCGTTCAAGACTATTTAATGCTGTTGCAGTACGAGCTGTACTGATTTTCATAAAATTACTTATTTCACTCGGCAATACAGGCTTGGCTTGACGGAACATGTACTTTAAAACAAATGACTCACCCTGCATTGATTCATTTATCTGTCTATGTGGTCCTGATTTTCTAAGCAAGAACATTTTCTGTAAAAATTCCGATGCCAGATCTATATAATCCATTTCTACACCTCCCTGAAATTTACCTAACCATATTAGTATTATAATACTGTTAGATGTATTTGTCAACGGAAATTTGTATAACAAACTTTATCAATTTTGTAAACTGTTACTTTTTTAAATAGTAATTTGATTTTATATCTATATGAAACAATCATCTGTATAAGATTTAATATTCCTTACAGATGATTTTAATTTTAAATATCGGAATAGAAACATATAGCCTATAATGATCTATATGTAAGCATCTCTTCAAATAACTTTATTGCAAAACGATCTGTCATCCCTGCAATATAATCCAGAACAGCCTGAATATATATTTTCTCGTCTTCAAGTCGGCTGTAAATCTTTTCATTAATATAACTTTCTGCAAATATTCTTGTCTTTTCACATGATATAATTTCAGGCTCACAGTATTTAGCTAACCAAGACTCAAAAGAGTCCATAAGTATCGGAAAATATCTTTGCTCTTTTTCCATGAGTTTACGTAAATTATTTTTATCATACAAAGACAACAGCTCATCAAATATTTGTGTTATTATGATTTCAGAATATTTTTGGAAAGGCAGTAATCGCTTATTTTTATAAATATACTCATAATTAAAATTTTTAAGCTCGTTCAATTGTTCTATAAATTGAGGACTTAAGCAGATACCTTTTTCAGGTGTACTGTTTTTACAGATGTCAATTATCATATTATGCATTATAACTGTTGTGTTTAAAACTTTTTCATCATTAGCCCTTGCCATTTCTAAAAGTTTAACTTTATTTTCCTCACTTAAAAAACCTAACCTTGCAGCATCTTCAATGTCACGACCGATGTATGAAATCTTATCTGCAATTTTCACAATACAACCTTCCCATGTTGCAGGCTGATATTGTCCCGGGTATTCAAACTTTTCAAGATCGAAAAAGTCATCTCGGGGGTTGAGCCCGTTTTCATCAACCTCACCACAATGTGAAACAATCCCGTCACGAACAGCATAAGTAAGGTCAAGGTTTGTAAATTTATTATAATTATCTTCTAAAAGCTCAATCTTATCAACAAAACGTAATCCATTTTTTTCATGCCAAAAGTCCTTATCTAAATATGTTTTTGTTAGTTTTTGTATAACCTCTTCGCCTTGATGGCCAAAAGGAGCATGACCTAAATCGTGACCTATGGCTATAGCTTTTGTAAGCTCGTCATTAAGCCCTAAGAACCTTGCAATTGTGTTACTGACGGATTCCACATGAGCAACATGCTCCATGCGTGTGCAGACGTGATCGTTTTCTATGTTGAAAAACACCTGGGTCTTATGCTTTAACCTTCGATATGCCAGTGAATGTAAAATTCTAGTATAGTCACGTGCGAAAGGGCTCCGGATATCGTCAGGCCTATCATAAAGCTCACTTTGGCGAGAAATTAACTCTTTCCATTTATAATTTTTTTTATTTGCAGCAAAATCTTTAAAACTGTTTTTTCCCATATAATCACACCCTTGTCAAATTATTTTATTTAAACTATCTTTAGCCACTTTAAATATTAATTGCTTCCGTTCGGAATATTGCGTAAAAGTCGTATAATGATAATTTTGAAATCTTTGTTTTGTCTTATCTATTTTACCATATTCCAATCTAAAATTCAATACATATTAAATATAAAAACCCGATAACGAATAGTCGTTACCGGGAATCATTTATTAAAATTCAGTTATTATATTTAAGCTTTTTTGTTATTTTAATATAGACCAGAACAGTGATCACAGATGCAAGCATTAACACGCCTGTAATTACTAACTTTACAACTGATATTTTTTCAGAGCTGTTGTACCCCTGTTGTACAACTTGCATATTTGTACAATGAATATCCACGTCTCCCCCATGTTCCGGACAGGCCCTGTGAAATTCACCTGTGATTCGAACAATGTCACCTTTATGTTTGTAATCTCCGTAATGTTGTATTTGGTTAATATCACTTTGTTTTGCCCAAATACCTATTGCATTTGTTGTATCGTTTATATTTATCCAGGAATATTCACCTCTTTCAAGAACTTCACCTATTGCTTCACCCTGTACGGTTACTTGTTTGCCATCTAACTCAAAAGCATTTTCAACAAGGCCGTTAATTTCTGTTATATCTTCAGTTGCAGCAAAGCATAAAGGAATTAAACCTAAAATAAATATTATAAAAATTAAGCTCTCCGCAATTTTCTGCATAGTTTCTTAACACCTCCGATACAAGATCCGACTAAAGCAAATACAGATAAAAACTCCAGCCTCCCCATATACATTGCTAATATGTAATATATCTTTAATAAAGCAGGTGTCGAAGGGGTTGTTACTCCGATAGACAATCCTACATTACCTGTTACCGATGCAGCCTCAAAAGCAGAATCAGCAAGCGAATACCCATAAAAGGCCCCTATTGCTGTGCCTAAAGTAAATGTTACAATGTAACAAATAACTATTACCGCCGACGACCTTACAACACTGTCTTCTAAAACATAGTCTTTAATATGATGGTATTTATACTGCTTAACACTTCTTTCAGAAGAAAGCAATTTCTTTACATCTGCTACAATACTTTTAAAAATTATTCCTACTCTTAAGCCTTTAAAACCTCCCGCAGTAGAACATGCAGATCCACCTATAAGCATTGCTATAACCATAATAAATATGCCAAAGTCTCCCCACTCAAGAGCAAATTGCCGCGCATACACATTTCCGAAGCCCGTAGTGGTATGTGCAGATAAAACATTATAAACTACCCTTCTGAATATTGAAACAGCATTAGGGTATATATTTGCCAATGATATAACAGCAAAAACTGAACATAAAAATGCTGTTATCATAAAACTTTGTGTTTCGATGTTTCTAACAATTTCTCGCTTCTTTTTTTGCCATACAGCATAATGAAGCCCGAAATTTAAAGATCCCAGGATAAAAAATATAATAGTTATTATTTCATACGAAAAACTGTGATAATACATCATATTTTGTGTATTAGGAGCAAAACCGCCTGTACTCCAAGCAGATGCAAATATAAACATTCCATGAAACAGTGCAGACACGGGTTTAAGACCGATTAGAATGCCGTTTATCCATAAAGCTAATGTCCCCACACCAAAATAAATCATACTGATCTTCCATATTATTCTTGCCGTACCTTTTACATTAGGAACAAGTCCTATATCTTTCGCTTCACCGACATAAAGCTTATATGCACCGCTGATTTCTTTAACTAAAAATGAAAGGGCTAATACTACCATACCCTGACCGCCGACAAAAGTAAGAATATGCCGCCACATATTTAACCCTAAAGAGAGATGATCCAAATCCTGCGTTAAAACAAGCCCTGTAGTTGTAAATCCGCTCATAACATCAAAACAGGAATCCAACATAGAGTTGTTGTGCCCGCTTAATCTGTATGGGATTGCACAAAGGATCGTTAATATGATCCAAGACAATGCGGCAACAACAAAACCGTGTTTCCATTGAACGGAATCTTTATTAATTTGAGCCCTTTTCCCGAAAATAATTAAAATTAAACCGGATATTAAGGATACAGAGATACTTATAAGAAAATCCACAGCCGGGTTTAGTTCCTGCATAATAACAGATGTAATTAACGGGATAATCATTAATAACGCAACTCCGATAATAATACATCCGGTATAATATGATATAATTTTCAAGTTAGAAAAACGGATATTTGAACTTCCCATTAGCTACCTCATTATTAAGTATGTAATTATAAAGATTAAACCTAAATAAATAAAAACAGATATTAATTCAAAAAACAACCCAATAAATTCATGCTTTAACTTTTTCATATTTCATGCCTCCGTTTTTGAATTGTTTTTTAAGTTCACTTAAACCTTCTTTATTTGTCAAGACCAGAATACTGTCATTTTCCATTATACGGGTATTTCCTCTCGGATAAATCGCACTGTTATTTCTTAAAACAGAAGTAAACACGCTTTCACCAGGTATCTCAAGATCTTTTATAAAACAGTCTTTCCACATATTTTTTTTATCAATTTTTATTTCAACAAGGATCATAGATCCACGTTCGAATGTCTGTATTATTTTATAGTTTTCTTTATCAAACTCATATTCAATTAAATCAGAAATTACAGCTGTACTGCAAACCGTTTTATCCACACCTAAGGCTTTAAACATGGCCATATTTTTAGGATTATTCACTCTTGCTATTGTCTTATTAATTTTAAAAGTTTCTTTTGCAATCTGGCAAATAACAAGATTCACTTCATCCGCACCTGTAACCGCCGCAACAATTTCCGCATCGTCTATTCCCGCATCTTTTAAAACCTCAAGATCCGTACCGTCGCCACAGATGATGTCTGCGTCTATATCTTCTGAAATATACTCACAGTTGGATTTATCTTTTTCTATTAAAACTATATCATAATGCTTTTCACGTAAAGTTTTAAGTAAATAATAACCGATTTTCCCGCCACCGATAATAATTGTTTTCATATATGTATAACTCCTTTAAAGCGCTGATATTAACTGTTCAATATATTGTTTTGCGACAGTACAAATAATTTTTTCTCCGGGGTTTATGATATCAGTTTTTTCAGGGAAAATAAAATTATTTTCTTTGAGAATTGCAGATATTGCGCAAGTATATTTATTTTCAAGATCTTTTACTGTCCAATGTCTGTTCTTAGTTACGGTAATTTCAGCAACTTCATACTCTCGGTCAATTGCAACAATAATATCTGATTTATTTACTGATAATTTAGATTTTAAGATATCAACACCCAAATGTATCGGATTAATTGTCTCAATATTAAGTTTTTCATATATGTATTGTCTGTCCGGATTAACGGTTCTTGCAATAATCCTCGGAACTTTATAAATTTTTTTAGCAATAAGAGAAACCGTTACATTGATATTTTCATCACTGGTTAAAGCAAGGAGTGCATCTGCATTTGAAATACCCGCTTCTTGTAACACTTCATCATCATATTCAACGCCCTTGATAATAAGCCCGTTAAAGCCGGTGCCTAATGAACTTAATCTTTCACTATCATTATCCACGACAGAAATATTATGATCTCTACCTGAAAGATCTTTTGCCAACACGCTACCGAACCTTCCGCAACCTATAATTACAATATTCATAGTTTTTCTCCGTTTTATATAAACTGTTATTCTTGACTGACTATATGTATTTTTAATTCTTTGCTACATAGTTTTATATGTATTACTTTCCCAATCATAGGGGCAATCCTCTTCAACATATGCATCTTTTATGTTAGAATTAAAAATTTCAGAGTATCGGTTCATGTTATATCTTGCCGGAACATATGCAGGGTTAAGTGCCCATGCAGCTCTAAAATGCTTCATTGCAGTTAACTGATCTCCCATATTTGCAAGTAAAACACCCATAAGGTTATGAGGTTCGGGGGAATGAGGGCAATCACTCATTGCTTGACATATAAGCTTTTCACTTTCACTGTATTTCTTATCGTTTATTAATTTTTTAACAATATTACAAAGCTCTACAAGATCAGTCTTTTCATTATTAATAAGGTTAGCAATCATTTTATTTTCCTTCTTTGCATAATTTTTTCTTCACGAATATAATAACATAAATCTTGTGAGAGCGGTGTGAAAGAGTTTATTTTCCTGTGAGAAAGTTGTGAGAAGTTAATATTTTACGTTTTAATCGTCAACAATAAAAAGCCTCTTGAGATATTTAAAATCTCAAGAGGCTTTTTGTATTTATTCATCTATAAGTCTGTATCCTACACCAATTTCCGTTATAATATACCGGGGTTTGGCTGGATCCTTCTCTATTTTTCGCCGAAGCCCGGCCATTAGAGCTCTTAAAGCCTGTGTGTCATGGCCATAACCGATTCCCCAAATTTCTTTAATTATATAGCTTGTTGTTAAAACCTTGCCTGTGTTTTTAAAAAATAAAGATAACAGGCTGTATTCCATTGGAGTTGTATGAATTTCACTATTATTAAGATAAACCAAGTGTTTTTCAAAATCGATTTTTAAATCACCAACAGACATAGCTATTTGTTGTTTCCCGTTACCCATTCTGTATAAATGCCTTAGCGCAACACGAATCCTAGCCAAAAGTTCTGTTGCCGAAAATGGTTTTGTTAAGTAATCATCTGCACCTAAATCTAATGCATTTGCTTTTTCTTTATCCTGATCTCTTGCAGAAACAACAATTATAGGGACTTCTGACCACTCTCTGACTTTTTTAATAACCTGTATTCCGTCAAAATCCGGAAGCCCAAGATCTAAAAGCATTAAATCTATTTGTTCGGATACAAGTGAATTCAATGCACCCTGGGCTGTTTTTGCAGAGATATATTTATATCCCTCAGACTGCAATGAATAACAAATAAAATTTCGTATTTGCGTATCATCTTCCACTACAAGTATGCATTCACCAAAGTTACTCATTTTTTATCCTCCATAGGAAGTGTAAATATAAACTCAGCTCCATGTCCGTCTTTTCGATTTTGAGCTTTAATAGTACCACCATGGGCTTTTACTATTGCATCACATATAGAAAGGCCCAAACCTATGCCACGCTGGGCATCTGCATGCATTTCTCTTGTGGTATAAAACATTTTAAATATATTCTCACTGTCCCCTTCTTTTATCCCCTCACCTCTATCCGCAACAGTAAACACCGCACATTTATGTGATTTATCATAACTAACGCAAACACTTATTTCATTTTCGGCAGGTGTGTGATTTATTGCATTATCAAAAAGATTTATTAAGACTTGTTCAATCAGCTTTGCATCCATTGGTACTAATAAAAGCTCTTCCGGAATACTTATATCTATTTCACGGTCGGGGGATCTATGCATTATATGACGAACTGCACCGCTAACAACTTCTTCAACGGCTTCCGGTTGTTTATTAATTAAAAGTTTCCCTTCTTGCAGCTTAGTTAAACTCAGAATATTTTCCACCAACGAATGCAGCCAATCTGCATCTTTATGTATTTGCTCTGCCAATTCGTGGCGAGGGTCTGTTTTATCAGACATATCCATAATCATTTCCGATGTCCCCATTATCCCCGAAAGAGGTGTTCGTAAGTCGTGGGAAATTGCCCTTAATAAATTGCCCCTATAATGTTCTTGCCTTGATTTTTCCTGATATTTTATTTTTTGCTGCAATGAAATAATTCTGTCCATAGCCAGGGCAGTGCTTTCAATCATTGCCCGAAGTAAATGAGTTTGAGCTTCTGACATATTTGATGCCGTTGTTTGAGGGATACGTATAATACCTAATATATTTTCTTTACCGTATATAAGCCAGTTGTAAAAATCTTCATCAATATAATATCCTTTTTGTGCAATTTCTGTTTTTTTCTTTATTTCATTTAAACTTTCAGTATCTCGGTTTATTATATTGCCCGGAGAAACTTGTTGTATATATATGTTCTCAGGTTGTTTGTTTTCATTAAAGCAAAGACATGCGGCATTGCAGTTCATTACGTTACTGATAATACACGTAGCTGTTTTTGCAACATCATGGATATCTTCAGCATCAGTAAGATGATTTGTCAGCATGTAAAGTGCTTTTGTTTCTGCTTCTTTTTCCTGTGCTACTGTTGCACTTTTTTTAACATGAGAAGTTAATGTACTTGTTATAATTGCAGTTAACATCATAACAGCGAATGTCACTATATAGCTTGGGTTATTAACCGAAAAAGTATAATACGGTTCTGTGAAGAAAAAATTATATGTAAAGATAGATAGTACGGATGAAATAAATCCATAAATATAACCTTTTGTGTACCTTGCTGTCAGTAAAACGCCTAGAAGATAAGCCAGGACTACTGTCGTTTCAGGGGAATTTATATTTTTAAATAAATACCCGACAATTGTTGCGGCACAAAGATAAGCCGACATTTCAAGTAAATATATTATTACTGATACTATTCTGCTTTTTTTTATATTAATCATAAAATTCCACCTATTTACGTATTTCACATCTTATATTACCATATTTTTAAAATAAATGCAATATATTTTTCTATATAAACAATAGGGTTTCGGAATGTTCCAAAACCCTATTGTTATTTTCAATTTTATGCCGCGGCCTGCGAACCGGATTCGGCACCGTTAATATAAAAACTGTAACTTGTACCTTTCTTTAAATTAGGGGATGTAACCAGTGCGCATGCATATTTTTTAGGTGATGTGACTTCACATATAACATTTGAGTTTGAATCCGTCACTTTGAAAACAGAGTTTTCTGCACCGCTTATTTTAACAAACAAAGATGCGTTACTGCCGCCGGAAACACCTTGCGCCATTCCTGCACTACCCAAAGCAATTAAAGTGCCTCCGTTACATATAAACTCTCCGTCATAATCCATAGGCCCGTTGCCATCGTTTGTAGGCCCGAAAACAACAAAATTACCACCACTCATTGTTATTGGCCCATTACAGTCAATTCCGTCACCGGAAGAATTTATAGTAACATTTCCGCCGGAAAGAGTCATCGTACCGGTTGATGTTGAGAACATACCTTGCCCGGGTCTGCCTGAAACTGCGGAACTATCTTTTCCACCTGCAGCATTAAGCCCGTCATCTGAAGCGGTAAGATTAACCGTTCCACCCGCAATTGTTATTGCTGCGCTTTCTATACCTTCATAACTTTTTAATATTTTTATATCTCCATTATTTATTAAAAGAGATGTATCAGAATGAATCCCGTCATCACCTGAATTTATCGTAAATATACCACCGTCGATAACCATAGAATTATTTGAATGAAGAGAATCGTCGGATGTATCAACGGTATATATGCCGCCATTTACAATAAGCTCGGAAGCAGACTTTAAACCTTTTGCCGATGCTGTTTCTGTATCCGAGGTTGATGAAGATTGGGGGTCTTGCGGCTTTTGACCAGGCTGCATAGGAGGATTTCCTCCGCCCGGTTGCCCACCTCTTCCATTTCCGCCCCAGCCACCCCAGTCAGGGTTATTTTGCCCGTTTTCTGTACTGGCATTTTGTGAACCACCACCTGTAGTTATTGAAAATTCACCACCATCAATTCTTAAAACTGTTTCGGCTTGAATTCCGTCTGTTCCGGCAGTAACATTAAATTTACCGTCTTTAATATATATATAACCTCTCCCAGCATCCTCAGCATTATCGGATTGTATACCATCACTGCCTGTTTTCAAGTTAAATATTCCCGAAGCAATTTTAACACAATCTTTACCGTAAACCCCTCCACCCACAGCAGTTAGGTTATAAGTCCCTCCGGTTATTATAAGGTCATCTTTAGAACATATAGCATGCTTATAAGAAGCTGTTATATTAAGTGTGCCGGTACCGTTCAAAGTAAGGTCGGAGCGGCTGAAAATAGTTGAATCAACATTAGCATCATTTGTAGAGAGCGTGTAGCTTTGGCCGTCTGATAAAGTATTTTCACCCACAAGGGTTATAAAGACTTTATCGGCTGCCGCAACATATATCGGTGAATAATCGGAACAATTTATAGTTGCATCTTTAAGAACAAGTTTTACTTTATCATTTTCGCCGGCATTAATCATTATTCTTCCGTTGAAAATCATTCCGGACACGATATACGTACCTTCGGAGGAAATTTCTACAACTCCGTCAATAAATGAAGCCCCTGCACCATCTACAATTGCAGTATCACCATTAAGAGAAATTTTTGTTGAGTCTGTTTCGTTGTATCCCATATCAAGGTCTTTTGCAGAAAATTCAATATCAATTTCTTGGCTGGATGTTGATGTCCCTGTGGAAACATTGTCGCCATTTTGAGAATTGTTGGTTACTGTTCCGGGAGAATCATCCTGAGCTTTTTCCGATGTGGGATTATTTGCACAAGCTGTAACAGATATTAATAAAGTAATTGCTGTTACTGTTGCAAATAGCTTCTTATAAATACGCATATTGCTTCGCTCCTTTAAGTTTTTTAATTTTATTACCTCTATATTATACCTCCCGAAACTTAAAACTACTTAAAAAGAAACGAAAAAGCTAACTGTTTTTTCATCCGTTGCCTCAGCCCATATTTTAGCTTTATGTGACTCAGCGACAGCTGCTGCAACTGAAAGCCCTATTCCAAACCCTCCGCTGTCTCGTGACCGTGCTTCATCGGCCCGATAAAACCGGTCGAACAGATGTGAAAGATTTTCTTTATCTATATTAACAGCCGTATTTTTAACTTCTAATAAAATTTTCTTTCCTTTGCGTGTTAGAGATACCCAGATTTCTCCACCTTCATCTGCATATTTAACAGCATTATCGCAAAGAATTGAAACAAGCTCCCGCAATTCTTTTTCATTTCCTGTATATGAAATATTTTCAGCTGCGTTTACTGTCATCTTCTTATTTTTCATTTCTGCAACAGTTATAAAATCTTTTGCGGTTTCCATTACGGCATCACTAAGTGAAAAAGGTAAGAACATGGGGTTTTCGCCTACCTCAGCAGCTTTGGACAGAGTGAGCATACTCTGAACAAGGTCATTTAACCGTACTGTTTGGTTTTTTATACTTCGAACCCATTCGTTATCACTGCCCGTCATCATTAAAACATCCGTGTTTGCTGAGATAATTGCCAGCGGTGTTTTAATCTCATGCCCTGCATCGGTTATAAACCGTTTTTGTTTTTGTATACTTTCTACAATAGGCTTAATCGCCTTTTTAGATAGAGCAAATATCAAAGCAAATACAACAGTAAGACCAATAATGGCTATGAAACATGATACCAGCAAAAAGCTGTCAGCCTGGTCAAGTTGAGCACGACAATCAAGAAAGATAACTAAAACGCCATCACTTCTTTCTGAAATAAGAAACTTATAAATTCCGCTAAATCCGCTTTTCACACCTTTTCCCAAAACATTATCCGATAATGAAACGGCTTGCTCTGAACTTATTGCTGCTATATGCCCTGTATTTATTTGTGTAACTGTGTTGTTTTTATCATATCGTACGGTAAAATATCTTGTTGAGAAACGGAATTCTTCCGTAACTGCTATCCCAAAATCTGTGTTTGGTCTTTCGTTTTTTATAGGGATATCCCCGTCATATGCGTCAATAAGCTGTAGGATTCCTTTTGTTTGGCTGTTTATCTGCATCATATTTACAGTATTAATTGCACCTATTATAATAGCAACAACAAGAGCAAATGAACCCATTGCAATTAAAATAAATCTTCGCCTCAGCTTATTTATCATACAACAACCTCCATCTTATATCCTGAACCACGAACAGCTTTTATCATAATATTAGAACCTAACGATGAAAGTTTTTTCCGCAAATATGAAATATAAACCCAAACAACGTTAATTTCTGCTTCTGTATCATAACCCCATATACGTTCCATAAACTGTTCTGTGGAAATCAGTTTATTCGGATTATTCATAAGCATCTCTAACATTTGAAATTCTTTATTGCTTAATCTGTATGCACCAGTATTACATGAAACTTCGAAATTTTCACGATTTAAAGTTACATTACCTACACTTACTACATTGGGAGTAAATTCACTTTTTCGCCTTGTCATTGCACGTATACGTGCTAAAAGCTCTTGCATATCAAAAGGCTTTGTCAGATAATCATCCGCACCTGCATCAAGGCCTACAACTTTATCTTCAACTTGGGTTTTAGCCGTAAGCATTAAAACAGGCGTATTTATTCCGTTTTCTCGTATTTTTTTTAAAACCTCTATACCATTTTTTTTAGGCATCATTATATCTAAAATTATACCGTCATAATTTTCAGACAAGCCGTAATCAAGAGCATCTTGTCCATCATAAACGGCATCTACGGAATACCTGTTAAATTTTAAAATAGCACAAAGTGCATTAGAAAGCTCCTTTTCATCTTCAGCAAGTAATAATCTCATGTAATTTCCTCCTCATCAATTAACTCACGTATAGTCTGAAGGGTCATATCTGTTGACGCAATCTCCGATGCGCAACGTTTAAGTTCGGAAACAATAATCTCCTGATTCTTTATTTCCTTTTTATACTTTAAGCGGTGTTCTAACGCAGCCCAACAATCCATAGCAATAGTTCTAATCTGTATTTCTGCAAAAACACGATGTATTCCGTCTGCCAATCTTACTGGAAGCTTCACTATAATATGGTAACTTCTGTATCCGTTTTCTTTTGGATTTTTTATGTAATCTTTTTCACGAATAATTTCAATGTCATCATGTTTTCTGAGCATTTCTACTACTGTATACACATCATCAATAAACGTACATATAACCCTAACTCCCGCAGCATCATAAACACGCTCGAATGCAGCTTCTGCGGTCTTCGGCAATTCATATTTTTCAAGCTTTCTGCAAACACTTTCGGGCTCTTTAATTCGAGCTTTGCAATACTCAATAGGGTCACGTTCACCCATAGCGGTTTTATAACGGCGTATAAGTTCAAAACGAGATAAAAGTTCTGTTATAACACCTTCTAAAAGAATCAAATCAGACCCATAAAAATCATTGTGGTCGAGAAATTTTTCGTCATTAAAAACAAAACGTCTTTCATTCATTTTCATGAACCTTTCATACATTTTAATAGATACTATCGATTATATCAAAAAAGGAAAAAAATTGCAACACCCTTTGACTTTTTACTCTTAATATGATATACTAAAAATGAGGTGAAAATAGTGGAGAAAATAGCAAGTTTTTCTGTCGATCATGACAAACTTACAGAAGGGATATATGTTTCCCGAATCGATGATGATATCGTAACATATGATTTACGGACAAGAATACCAAACAACGATGAATATATGGATAACATTACTCTGCATTCGGTAGAACACATGTTTGCTACTTATGCCAGAAACAGCGTATTAGCAAAAAATGTTATTTATTTCGGGCCTATGGGTTGTCAGACAGGCTTTTACTTAGTTATGCGCGGAGTTCAGGATTTTGAAGTTCTGGTGTTGGTGAAAACCGTTTTACAGGACATAATTGATCATAAGGGACCTATGCCGGGAGGTAAAAAAGCAGAATGCGGAAACTTTAAGAATCTTTCGGTTGCTGCTGCAAAAATTGAGGCACGCAGATATCTTAAAATTCTTAATTCAAAAGAAAATGACTTTAAATATAACTCATAAAATGCATTACCGGAGGTTCTATGGTAAAGTTAGTAAAAGTAAATCAAGATAATTATAACGATGTAATTAATTTACAATTAACCGAATCGCAAAAAGATTTTGTCTCTCCAAATATCAGATCCCTTGCCCAGGCATGGGTTTTTTATGAAAGAGCACGTCCTTATGCCATTTACAGTAATGATGTTTTGGTTGGTTTTATTATGTTTGATTACCGCACAGAATTGCGTACTGCGGAGATCTGGAGATTTATGATAAGCACTGAACATCAAGGAAAAGGTTACGGAAAACAGGCACTACTGACTGCAATTGAATTCTTAAAAAACGAGAATCTTTTTGACAAAATTTTAATAAACTACGTTAAAGAAAATGACATAGCTAAAACACTATATAGGAAGCTTGGTTTTGGCGAAACGGGAGACATGGATGGTAACGAAGTTATCATGAGTCTTGATATACAGCAAAAATAAAAGGAGATTTTTAAATGGTAGGAATTATCTGCGCAATGGATATTGAGCTTGAAAAAATTCTTGCAGCAATGGAAGACATTGAAACATGTGTTATAAGTAACATTAAGTATAATAAAGGGATGATTAAAGGCAACGAAGCTGTTGCGGCAGTTTGCGGTGTGGGAAAAGTTAATGCCGCAATATGTGCACAAACAATGATTTTGCAATTTTCACCGGACTTAATAATAAATTCAGGGGTTGCAGGAGGATTAAGTGATTCACTGAATACAACCGATATAGTTATTGCAGATAAAGTTGCAGAACATGATATGGACACAACCCCGTTAGGTGATGAACCTGGGTTTATTTACGGACTTAACACCGTAAAAATTGAATGTGATAATAAAACAGCACAGACTCTTTTTGACTGCGTTGAAAGCCTTGGTATACACTGCGAGAAAGGCCTTATAGCATCGGGAGATCAGTTTATAAATGGCGGAGAAAAAATGGAATATATAAAGAACACATTTAATGCTTCCGCTGCTGAAATGGAAGGTGCGGCAGTCGGGCACGTCTGCGCACTGAACAACATCCCGTTTTGTGTTCTTCGTTCAATTTCAGATAAGGCTGACGGTTCTTCACATATGGATTATTTAGCTTTTACTAAAATTGCTTCTCAAAATTCCGCCAATGCAATAATACGCTTTATGGAAAGCTACAAAAGTAAATCATAAAGAAGGTTTTGCTATAATGGAAAATTTAATTCCAACCGCTTTAGGTCGTGAAAAAGCCGACTTAGTTTTAAAAAATGCAAATATCATTGATGTTTTTTGCCAACGTATTATTAAAAACGATGTAGCAATTAAAAACGGTATGATTGCAGGAATCGGCGAATACGAGGGTTTAGAAGAGATTGATTGCTCTGAAAAATTTGTTATGCCCTCTTTTGTTGACAGCCATGTTCATATAGAAAGCTCTATGGTAAGCCCAGCTGAATATGCAAAGGCTGTTGTTGCAAGAGGTGTAACCTGTGTTGTTTGTGACCCTCACGAAATAGCAAATGTTTGCGGCGAAGACGGGTTAGAATTTATGATAAACTCGGCTAAGACTGTTCCTTTAGATACATTTTTCATGCTCCCATCCTGTGTTCCGGCAACACCCATTGACAGTTCGGGAGCATTTATTAATGCAGAAAAAGCTGAGGAAATCAAAAATCGTTTTCCCGAATTTAAAGGCATCGCAGAAATGATGAATGTTCCGGGTGTTTTAGGCCAAGATAAAGATGTTATTAAAAAACTTTCGCTGTTTGATATATGTGACGGTCATGCACCAATGCTTTCAAATAATGAACTTAATGCATATATTGCCGCCGGAATAAAAAGCGACCACGAATGTGTTACAGCTGGTGAAGCTATTGAAAAAGTTTCAAAAGGGATGTATGTTCATATAAGAGAAGGAACAGGGGCAAAGAACCTTAAAGAGATAATAAAAGCCGTTACACCTTTAAATATGCACCGTTTCACCTTCTGTACAGATGACAAACATGCAGATGAAATAATAGAAAACGGAACAATACAAAATTGTGTGTGTCTTGCCTGCAAAAACGGACTTAACCCAATAACAGCCATAACAATAGCGTCACTTAACGCTCGTATGTGTTATGGGATGAAAAACGCAGGTGCGATTGCACCCGGATATAAAGCTGACTTTATTATTTGTGATGAACTTATACCTAAAAATATTATTTCCGTTTATAAAAACGGTAAGCTTGTTGCTGAAAACGGTAAAGCTTTATTCAAAGGCTCACAGACAGAGAGTTTAAAAGTTGAAAACACTGTTAATGTTGCAGATGTTAACGAAGAGGATTTCCACCTTCCTTTTACAGGAAAGGAAACTGTCATAGAGATCCATGATAACACTCTTGTAACTACAGTTGCCAAAGAGTATACAGCAGAGGGACTTAACCTTTGCGCAGTTATCGAAAGGCATAAAAAAACAGGACAAAAAGGAATGGCTTTTGTTAAAGGGTTTAAAATAAAAAATGGAGCTATTGCACAAACAATAGGCCATGACAGCCACAATATTGTTGTTGTCGGAGACTGTGCAAAAAACATGAACGCAGCTGTTCACGCATTGGGAACAGAAGGCGGGATAGTGGTTATAGAGGACGGCAAAATAGCGGCAAAGCTAACACTGGAAATTGCCGGTATAATGACGAAAAAGTCTCTTGAAGATGTTGCTCTGGGAAATTCAGAAATTATTAAAGCAGCAAAGCGTTTAAACCCGGAACTTACATCATCAAGATTAATGATTTTATCATTTATTTCTCTTATTGTCATACCAGAAATTAAACTTTGCGATAAAGGTCTCTTTGATGTTATTAACTGGAAATTTATTGAATAAAGAGGGAAATTTATGAAAATATTTACAATGAGTTATGATGACGGTATTCATCAGGACAAGAGGTTTATATCTCTACTTAAAAAATACGGTCTTCAATGTACGTTTAACATAAATTCGGGCCAACTCGGAGCGACTAATTGGTTTGATTTTCCCGACCGCCGTGTGGATCACATACGTTTTAAAGAAGAAGAGCTACCTATAATTTACAACGGATTTGAGATAGCGTGCCATACAAAAAACCATCCCTGTCTTGATGCTTGTGCTAAAGAAAAAGTAATTGATGAAGTGTTAGGTGATCAACAAAATCTTGAACATATATTGGGTTGTAAAATCACAGGCATGGCATACCCTAACGGAAATTTTTACACAGAACAAACAATTCAGATAATATTAGAAAACACATCAATACGTTACGCTCGTACTATTGCAGATACACTGTCTTTTGAATTCCCTAAACGTTTAATGGAATGGCATCCGACTTGTTATCATATCCGAGATGAAATTTTTGAACTTGCAGAAAAATTTATAAAATTATCTCCGGAAGAAGATGCTCTTTTTTATTTATGGGGGCATTCTTACGAGTTTGATTTTACTGACGACGGATGGTCTCGAATAGAGAAATTCATGCAGCTTATATCAAACAGAAAAGACATTATTTATGCAACTAACCAAGGGGTCGTTGATCTTATGCAAAATTCACAAAAATGATAACTCTTTTACCATATTTATTTTAAATATAAATAAATAAGTTTTACATATATGAACAATTGCGGAAATGGCTTGACATACATATGTCTGTTTGATATAATTCTTTATGTAAATTTTAATATGGAGGGATATCGAAAATGTCCAAGAAAGTTATCGCACTTTTGCTCATGGCAATCATGTGCCTGAGCGTGTTTGCAGGCTGTAATAATGCTCCTGCAACAGACAACGGCGGCAGCGACTCCGACAAAGCATCTTTCAAAGTAGGCGCTATCTACATCACAAGCCAGAATGATACAGCAGGTTATACCTTCGCTCATCATTACGGCATCACAAAAGCAATGGAAAACCTGGGGCTGTCCAAAGACAATTTGTTTATCGTTGACAATGTTGCCGAAGACAAAACACAGGTAAGCAACGCTATTGATACTTTAGCAGGCAAAGGTTGTAACATTATTTTCGGCATTAGCTTCGGTTACATTGAGGCTTTTGCAGAAGCAGCAGAGAAAGAAGAATACAAGGATATCATTTTCTCACACGCTACAGGTTATAAAGCAAACAAAACAAACTTTAACAACTATTTCGGAAGAATATATCAGGCAAGATACCTTACAGGTGTTGCAGCCGGCCTTAAAGCTCTTGAGCTCAAAAACCCGAATATCGGTTACGTTGCAGCTTGGGGCACAGAATATGCAGAAACTTGCAGCGGTATAAACGCTTTCGCACTTGGTGTACAAGCTGTTTACCCTGAAGCAATCGTTCATGTAAACAAAATCAGCACATGGGGCGATGAAGCCAAAGAAAAACAAGCTGCAGAAGCTCTTATCGACACATACAACTGCTGCGTTATAGCACAGCATTGTGACAGCGCACAACCTCAGAAGGTTGCAGAAGCAAGAGGAGTGTTCTCTTGTGGTTACAACTCTGACATGACAGCAGAATCACCCAAGGCTCAACTTACATCAGCTATTTGGAACTGGCCGGTTTATTACCAAACAGCTATCGAAGCTGCTAAGAAAGATCCTGCTAATTTCATGACTAATGTAGGCATTTACTACGGTGGTCTTAAAGAGAACTTTGTAGGTATCTCTCCTGTTACAGCTAACTGCGCAGCAGGTACAAAAGAAATCCTTGAAAAGGTTTCTGCGATGATAACGTCCGGTGATTGGGATGTATTCCAAGGTACTAAACTCTCAATTTCACAAGACGGAACTATCACAAAGACAACTGCTGCAACTCTTGACAACAAAGATGCAACAGTTATAGCAGAAGACGGAACTATGTTCTGCTATGTAAACAATGCTCTTGCAAGCTCTAATGAGTTCGGTGCATTTGAACATGACGCTGTTATAAAGGGTTCAATGAACTATTTTGTAAAAGGCGTTGTTGAAGGCTAAACATAAACTAACAATTTATCGATTGCCGCCCCAAAATTTTAAATTTCGGGGCGGCAATTAACAGTAAGGGAGTGCAAACATGTCAGAATACGCAATCGAGCTTCGAAACATAACAAAAACATTCGGGTCCGTTATTGCAAACAAGAATATAAACCTAAACGTAAAGCCGGGTGAAATTCTTGCTCTTCTCGGTGAAAACGGTTCGGGTAAAACTACGCTTATGAATATGCTTTCCGGAATTTATAAGCCGGACGGCGGTCAGATATTTGTAAACGGCAGAGAGGTTTCCATAACCTCCCCTGAAGATTCGAAAAAATTAGGCATAGGTATGGTGCATCAGCATTTTAAGCTTGTTGACGTATTCTCAGCAGCAGACAATATTTGTTTGGGTGATGAAAAAGGATCTCTGTTTCTCTCGAAAAAAAGATATAAAAAAATAAATGATATTGCGAAAAATTTTAGGTTTGATATTGACAGTAGAAAACTTGTAGTGAATATGTCTGTAAGTGAAAAGCAGACGCTTGAAATAATTAAAGTTCTTTATTACGGCGCAAAAGTTATCATTCTTGACGAACCTACGGCCGTTTTAACCGTACAGGAAACACAAAAGCTTTTTGATGTTTTACGTAAAATGAAAGCCGACGGTCACTCAATTGTTATCATAACTCATAAACTTAATGAAGTTATGGAAATCAGTGATCGCGTGACGGTCTTACGCAAAGGCGAATATATTGACACAGTTAGAACAAGTGAAACAAACGAACAACAGCTCACAGAACTTATGGTGGGCAGAAAAATTGATCTTAACATTGAACGTCCCGAAACGGAAAAGAATATTCCGCTTCTTGAAATAAGAAACCTCACCGTTAAAGACGATGAAAACAATTTGGCAATAGACGACCTCAGCTTTTATATCCGCGGAGGTGAAATCCTTGGCGTTGCCGGAATTGCCGGTTGCGGGCAAAAAGAACTTTGCGAAGCAATTGCTGGGCTTAGGCCGATAGTATGCGGGAAACTTATGCATAAAGGCGAAAGTATTGTCGGGTTGTCTCCGCAAAACATTATTGAAAAAGGCATTTCCATGAGCTTTATTCCTGAGGACAGACTCGGAATGGGGCTTTCTCCTTCTCTTTCAATAACTGATAATATGCTTTTAAAAAATTATTCAACTCTTTCACCATGGTACAATCCGTTTATTAATCGCAAAAAAGGCCGTGAAGATGCAAAACGCGTAATAAAAGATCTTTCAATAGATACTCCTTCGACAGAAACACCGGTTCGTAAACTCTCCGGCGGTAATGTTCAAAAAGTTCTTTTAGGTCGTGAAATAAAAGCTGGCCCCAACGTAATTGTAACGGCATACCCTGTTCGAGGGCTTGATATTAACTCTTCTTATGCAATATATAACATTCTTAACGAACAGAAAAAAAGTGGTGTAGGAATTTTATATGTAGGCGAAGACTTGGATGTAATGCTTGAACTTTGCGATAAAATAATGGTTCTTTGTCATGGGAAAATGATGGGTGTAGTAAATTCATACAACACAACAAAAGAAATGCTCGGTCTTATGATGACTGGTACGGTCATAACCCCCAACATTGAGGGTAAAACCCCTGGTATAGCAAAAGACAGTAATATAAAGGAGGTCTGATGATGAAAACAAAACAACCGCTTATACGAGTCGTAAGAAGAACAGACTTTCCTCTTTGGGCAACAATTTTAATTTATATTGGTGCAATAATAGTTGCCCTTAGTATCGGAGCATTACTTTTAATGGCAATAAAAGTTAATCCTACTGCTTATTATAAAGATATGTTTACTATAGGAGCTCTTGGAAATCGTTTTGCATATAAAAACTTTGAAGGGCTTATAAAATTATTTGTCCCGCTTTTAATAACTTCACTTGCACTTTCACTGGCATTTAAAATGAAGTTTTGGAACATCGGCGGTGAAGGGCAATTTATAATGGGAGCTATTTCAGCATCTACAGTTGCTCTTATTTTAGGAAATACGCTTCCTTCAGGGCTTGTTTTGATTTTAATGGCATTATGCGGTGCACTTTCTGCCGGAATTTATGGGCTCTTGGTTGCCTGCCTTAAGGTGAAATGGGGCACAAATGAAACGCTTTTAACTCTTATGTTAAACTATATAGCACTTTATATTTTAAGGTTTTTCGGAGAAACAAAAGCAGATTGGAACTTCTTTTTAAGCACCGACAGTGAACGCCCTGTTTTTGCGACATTCCCTGAAGGGGCATGGATGTATACAATAAAAATAGGAAAATTCTCACTTAACATTACACTTATAATTGCACTGTTACTTTGTGTGTTTTTATATATTTACCTTAAAAAAACAAAACACGGTTATGAAATATCTGTTGTTGGCGACAGCCCGAGTACAGCAAAATATGCAGGCATGAAAGTCGGCCGAATAGTAATGCGTACAATGTTCTTTTCTGCATCACTCATCGGATTAGCCGGAGCGTTTTATGTTTCAACATCCCATACATTATCAACTTCAGTTACAAACAACGTAGGATGGACGGGAATAATAGTTGCATGGCTTTCAAGGCTTAGTCCTATAGGAATATTTGTAACATCAATTTTAATAAGTATACTTCGGTTCGGATGCCAAATAGCCGCAACAAACTTCCCTGTAATCGATTCAAACTTTGCAGACTTATTACAAGGAATAATATTATTCGTTGTTCTTATGGCAGACTTCCTGACACGCTTTAAAATAGTATTTCGCCAAAAGCAGATTAAGGAGGTTCAAGACTGATGGATATGCAGATTGATGCTTTAAATGTTGTAACCATGTTTTTATTCAACATAATTGTATACAACATAATCCTTTTATACGGCACCGTTGGTGAAATAATTACTGAAAAAGCTGGTAGCCTTAACCTGGGTGTTGAAGGAACAATGGCTGTAGGGGCTATTAGCGGATACCTTATGGGTTGCTATACAAACAGCATGCTTGTAGGTGTGTTGTTTTCCGTCATTTCAGCAGGGTTATGCGGATTATTGTTCGCATTTTTAACAGTTACGCTTCAAGCGAACCAGAATGTTACAGGCCTAACGATCTCGACTTTCGGTGTCGGCCTTTACTTCTTTATTGGCAAAGGTTTCGGCGAAAACTTCCCTGTTATTTCAGATTACCCTGCTATTAAGGCAGGAGCAGGGCAAATACACATCCCGTTTTTAAGCGACATCCCTGTAATAGGTAAAGTTATATTTTCTCAAAATATCCTTGTTTATTTGGGAATTGCAATAGCACTGCTTGCTTGGGCATATCTTAAATATACAAAAGCAGGGCTTTGTGTACGTTCTATAGGTGAAAATCCGGCAGCTGCAGACAGTATGGGTGTAAACATAACATTATATAAATATATTCACTTAGTAATCGGTTCTGCAATAATGGGTATAGGCGGTTATTATATGGGCCTTGTAATGGGCGGAAGTTTTGAAGGTAGCAATTGCTGGACCGGGGGGTATGGCTGGATAGCTATAGCACTTGTTATATTTGCAAGTTGGAATCCAGCAAAAGCTATTCTGGGAACGATAATATTCGGGTTCTTTAATACGCTTCAGATTTACAGCGGCTCTCTTGCGGATGCTTTCCCGGGATTTCTAGGTTGGCTACGTGATGTACCCGCACAGTTTTACTCGGCATTACCGTTTTTAATTACTGCAATTGTCCTGGTTGTAGAATCCATGCGTAAAAAGAAAAATAAAAATGAGCCTTCTGCAATAGGCGTTAATTATTACCGCGAGGACAGATAACAATTTCTTATATTTCATGAAGATGCTGAAGGTGCGTAACGCACCTTCAGCATCTTCTATATCGCAATATTGTTATTTATGTACAACATATACCTACATATGTTGTATTTTTTATAGCCATTTTACCAATTGAAATGTTTTATAAAAAGAAGTATGCTATTTTTATAAACAGCATATAATTTTTTAATTACTATGTAAGGCTAATATAAAACCATATAATATTATGTAAAACATTAATTTTAGGGAGGGAATTTAATGAGCAAAATTTTAAAAGCACTTTCTTTTGTGTTGATTTTTGTTTTATTTATCAACACATTGATTTTTTCGTTATCTGCAGAAGAGGAGGTTACAGAATGGAATTATTATAACAGTATTATTGTTTCTGTCACAGTCCATGGGCAAAAAATTTTTACCCCGGAAAATTTTTCGGAAGTGGATTGCACAAAAGCCCTTGTAATAGAAAAAGATGTCAGTGAAATATCCAAATATAAAATGATACTTATTTTAAATCAGGTTTATACTGATGAAGAAATTGAAGCTACAGTAAGTGCCATAAAATTAAATCCAATCGTTACCTCAGCCGAAAGGAATTATTATGCTCCTTTTGAATCCACAATAGAACTTAATGAATCTCAGTTAAAATTAAAAGTAGGCGAAAAGTTTGATTTAAAAATTACTAAAAATAATTTTTGTTATAACGATAGAATAGGTAATGATTTGATGATAGTTTTAGATCCTCAAATTTATGATATCAGCCAAATTAAAGACGATAGCTTCTCTGAACAGGGCGTAACAATTAAATATCTAGAGGCAATTGATGTGAAGCCGTCTGATCCACTGTTTCTTGAAGTTAACCAATTATCGGATGCTGCAACTATAGAAGCCATGAATAACCTTTCACAGTTACCTGGTGTAATATATGTTGATTTTGAACCGGTCTGTGGATGTTGGCAAACAGAAGTATGGAAGACAAGCGATGAAAGCACCGTAAATTTCACTGAAGATCTTTCTTCTGATGAAAAAAAAGATATCATTGGTAAAACAGTAACGATTGAGGGATTAAAGACAGGGACAGCGGAAATTTCAGTAATACGGGAGGGGACGTCTATCGAGCATATTGAGGCAAGCTGCACTGTCACCGTCTATCTGCCGGGTGATCTGACCAACGACGGAAAAGTTACACTGCCAGACGCCATGACTCTATTCAAATATATTGCGGGGAAAATAACGCTTGAAAAAAGTCAGACTTATGCAGCAGATATGAATGAAGACAATGAAATTCGCCTTGACGATGCAATGCGGTTATTTAAATATATTTCAGGAAAAAAATAGTTAATAATAAATATTTTATTCCTATCTTCGGACAGTATCTTTTTATTTTGTATATCACTAAACGTATATATATTATTTTCTTTTTATAAAATTTTTTCACAGCTAGTAAATAATATGATTATCTGTAGCTGTATCTTGAATATTAATGGGTTTAACAATGTATACAAATATACTATATCTTATTTATTTGCTTATTGACATATCATAAAATAAATCGTATCATAATATTATAAGTAAGTAAATATTTACCATATAGTTAATCTTACCGTTTTTTATTTGTTAAATAATCATAGAAGGGATAGGCTTAATATCGTATTATAAGCATAAATTACAGGAGAAAGATTTATGAGCATAAAGATGAAAACGCTTTCATGTGTGTTAGTTCTTGTTTTACTTACCAGCACATCGGTTATTGCGACATCTGCACAAACCGAGGCTGCGGAATGGAATTATTATAACAGTATTGAGGTTTTTGTTACTGTCGATGAAGAGAAAATTTTTACCCCTGAAGATTTTCTGGAGGTAGACTGTTTAAAAGTCCTTGTAACAGAAAAAGAGGCATATGATGAATTTAAATACAGATTGATCATTGTTTTAAATCAATTCTGTGATGATGAAGAAATCGAAGCTGCGGTAAATGCAATAGCAGCAAATCCAATTGTAATATTAGCAAGAAGGAACACATTCGCGCCTTTTGAGTCAAAAATAGAGCTTAATGAATCGCGGATAAAATTAAAAGTCGGTGAAAAATTCGACTTAAAAATAACAGATGAAAAATTATATTCAACCGGCGGTATAAACAATAGTTTGACTTTTATCTTAGATCCGCAAATATATGATATTAATAATATAGAATTCGACATTTTTTCCGGTTATGGAGTAATAATAGAAAATCAAGCGAAAAATATAGACGGAGAACCTGCTAACTTATTTAATGCGTCTACTTCAGACGAATCAAGATTCGAAATAATAGAAACTATAAACTCATTGTCACATTTACCAGGTATTAAGTATATTAATTTTGACTATCTGTCAAGCGGAGCCCGACCAACCGAAGCATGGGTGACAAGTGATAAAAGAATAGTAGATTTCACAGAAGATCAATCTTCTTATGAAAGCGTGTTATCTGTTGGTAAAACTGTAACGGTAGAAGGTCTTAATGTAGGTATGGAGGAAATTTCTGTAACGCGTACAGCCGCGTTTGTCGCTCCGGTTACTGCAAGCTGTATTGTTACCGTTTATCTGCCTGGAGATCTAACCGAGGACGGTGAAGTCACCTTGGAAGATGCTATGACTCTGTTTAGATATATTGCTGGGAAAACAACCTTAGGGCAAAATCAGTCTTATTCGGCAGACATGAATGAAGACAATGAAATTCGCCTTGACGATGCAATGATTATCTTTAAACAAGTGGCAGGAAAATAAGCTTAAATTTTTTAAATATTTTATATTAGGTATATGAAAATGAATATTAGAAATTATAGCAGAATTTTTTTATTTTAAATAAACTATATTTAAAAGCGGAACGCCGGTTTAATAAACCAGCGTTCCGTTGTCGTTTTGCAATAGTATAAGAATTTTTTCTTCTCTGCCTGTTTGGGCGTTTATATAAACCAATGCATCATTTTCACCATCTATTAAAAACTCATAACAAAAAACTTCTCCGCCACCGTCAGTGGGAATAAAAGTCTTTTTTGTTGCGCTTGGTGCAGACGACAAGTTTAACTTTGTTGCTGCATTTTCTGCACTTATTGCTGTTTCAAATTTACGTGTGGTATTATGGTTTAATAAATAATTTGAAGCATCTATAAATACTGCTTCACCGTTATCAAGGGCCACACCAACTTTTATTAAATCAGTATAGCACATAACATCATTTTGCACATATGCGTAATTAACTACAAGAACGTTCCCGCTTTCTATATAATAAGTTTCTTTCATGTTTTTATAACCGAGTTTTTCAAGCTCACTTTTACCTCTTGAAACAGCTTCTTCAAAAGAAATGGCAGCATCTTCTATTGCACGTGCATTTGAAAGGTACTTAACATAACCACCTGCTTCTGTAATATATGCATCACATGTTCCAAAATTGTAGTAATAACATTGTTGGCCTAAATAATCAACTTTGCTTTGCAATTGAGGGCTATATTGTGATACATTAAGCGCATAAGCACATATTTGCTGTGCCTTTTCTTCCGTAACAGGATCTTTCCCGGGCAGAAAAACAGATTCCTTATTCATATTTCCTTCAGAAAACGGGCCGTCATATATAAGAGTCGGTAAAGCTTGTATATCACTCTCTATCTTCGCAAATCCTGTAGGTTCTGCATCTTCGGCAATATCTTCCGCGCTTTTAAACATTTCCGTTAAAGCCTGTGCATTAGGATTTTCATCTAAAACCTTCTCTTCTGCACTTAAAAAAGACTTACAAACACCATATACTTCGGATGTCAATTTTTTAAGGTTTGAAGATTCATCTTCTGTCAAAGTGTCTCCTGAAAGCATTTTTTTTGCAAGAGCAAAAGCATAATCAGCTGTTACAGATAACAAGCTTGATGTCTTTTTTAAACCTGTTTCAGACCCCGGCAGCTGTTCAAAAGCTGTTTTAACGCCTTCTGCTGAAGACCGTATCTGAGAAACAAGCGTCACAAACTGATATGCACTTTTTGCATATTCCAGCTTTTGTAAGCTGGATAAAAGTGTTTCTGATAAGGCTGCAACTTCAGCTATGTTTTTTTGATAAGCCGAAGATAAAACATATCTTGTATTACGGCTTTCATACCAGGACTGAATTGCAAAACCTCCTAAAACAAGAATAACAGCAAGAGTTAAAGAAATAATTTTAACAAACGTCCGAGTTGTTAATTTAATCATTTTATAATCACCCAATAAGTATTTTTTACAAATGTTAGCTAAATATTCCTGTAACTCTTTACTAAATTAAAAAAATATGTTATACTTATAATACTAATTTTTATTTAACAGGTTGATAAAATAAAACAATATTTTGGAAAGCTTTGTAAAATTAGTAATGGAAAACTTTTATACTATAATAAAAATAAAATAGTATAAAGTATACGTTTGAGAGGTGCTTTTTTTGGAGAATACAATTATATTTGAGAACGAAAAAATGTTTAGCGTACCTGTAAAAATTGTAGACAGCTATCTTTCAGCTCCTGAAACGGAACTGAGACTTATACTTTTTTTACTGCGTAACCAAAACACCTCGTTTACAAAAAATGATATTTTAACTGCACTCGGGGTTGATGAGCAACGTGCAGATAAAGCTTTTGAATATTGGTGTAAAGCAGGGATTTTATATAGTTACGGGAATCGATTCACCCTTGAAAGACCTAAAATAGCTGCATCCGAAATTATGAAATATTCAGCGGACCAAATTGCAAAGCGTATAGAAGAAGATGACGGTGTACGCTTTTTACACGCGACTGCCGAAAAAATACTTCGTAAACCTCTTTCAACAGCTGACAGTTCTATAATACTTTCACTTATGGACTGGGATGGGCTTCCGCCGGAAGTTGCAGCTCTTTTAATACAGTATGCCGCAGAACAAGGTTTCGGGCTTTCCCGAATTCAAAAAATGGGTATTGAATGGGCGGAAAAAGAAATAAATACATATGACAAAGCTGAAGCATATGTAACAACCGAGGCAGAGAAAAGAAATCACCTCAATGCTATTGCACGTTTATTAGGGATTTCTCACCGTGCCCTTACAGAAGCCGAAAAAAAGATATTCACATCTTGGAACACAGAACTTGGATACGGAGCTGAAATGATTCGGCATGCTTACGACGAAACAATAAAAAACACAGGAAAATACTCATATCAATATATGGATAAAATTCTAACATCCTGGCGTCGTGACGGCTTTAAATGCGTTGAAGACACTGAAAAAGCTTCCTCTGAGGAGAGAAAAGTTGTACGAGGTGCAAAAAAGACAATGCCTAAAAACACTGCTGGGAAGAAGAAACAAAAGGGCGATTGGGATATTATAATGCGCCAATTAGAGGAGGGCACGCAAGATGAAGAAGAATGATTATTATGCCGCAGCGCTGCGTCGGCTTAGCGACTATCGTTGTTCAGCATTACAAAAACAGGCTGATAACATTGCTACTGCTTATAAAAAAATTCCTAAACTTGCAGAAATAGATATTAAACTAAAAAAGAATATGCGCGAATTTATGGAAGCGTCAATGTCTGATAATTTCACCGATGAACAAGCACAAAAATACAGCTCTCGTTCACTTGATTTGCAAGCAACCAGAGCTGAAATGCTTTATGAAAAAGGATTCCCTATCGGGTTTATGGATGTTCAATATCACTGTACCGAATGTGAAGATGAAGGATACATAAACGGTAGAATGTGTAAATGTCTGAAAAAGCTTATTGCAGATGAATATATGAAAAATTCAAATATTGCAACAAATTATCGTAATCGGACATTTAAAAATGTGGACTTATCTCTTTTCGGAAATGAAAACGAAAAAACAATGAAGCTCATTGTTTCCTTTTGTAAAAAGTATGTTAAAGAGTTTACTTCAAACAAGCAAAACCTATTTTTCGCAGGAGTTCCCGGTAGCGGAAAAACATTTATGTCTACTGTGATAGGAACGGAGCTTATAAATAGCGATGTTTTTGTTTTTTATACATCTTCTCAAGATATGATTTCTTCTTTTGAAGCTGAAAAATTCGGAAAAGATATTTCCTCTGCTGTTGAAACGGATTTATATACAACGTGTGAACTTCTGATAATAGACGACTTAGGAACCGAGTTTAACACACCGTTTGCAGAAAGTGTTATATATAATGTTATTAACACCCGTATAAACAAAAGTCTGCCCATAATTATCAGTTCAAATTATACACCGGAAGAATTCGAAGGAATGTATAATGACAGGCTTATATCAAGAATTAATTATGATTTTACTTTAATTTCATTTCCTGATATTGATATTCGTAAAAAGAAAAAAGAAAAATAATATTAACTTATAAAAAAAAGAGCATAATGGCAAACAACACTGCCATCATGCTCTCTTTTTTTATCTCATTTTACTGTTTTGAATATTATAAACAATTTTTAAAACTGTTTTATCTGTAACAAATCGACTGAGAGGTTTAAGAAACTTCATTATAAAAGAAGGGACTATAACAAGTTTCTTTCTCATCATCTGTTTATAAGCATATTCAGCAACATCTTTAGCATTTGCACCAAAGCCTGCAAATGAGACATTTGCAACTTTTTCAAATTCAGTTGAAACAGGGCCGGGGCATAAGACACTGATATGAACGTTCGATTTTTCACGCCGAAGTTCTTCATATATGCCTAAAGTCAAACTGTGAACATATGATTTTGTTGCATAATATGCAGAAAATATCGGGCCACCCGGTACAAGTGCTGCCAGAGAAGCAGTGTTTAAAATATATCCATTGTTTCTTTTCTTAAAGTCAATTAAAAAAAGCTTACATAAAATATGCATTGCAGTTACGTTTGTATCAATCATTGTAAGTTCGTCTTCAAGGCTTGTCTTATCAAACTCCCCAAAAACACCAAACCCTGCATTATTTATAAAAATATCTATATTTTCATCTTTTAATGTCTCATGAAGATCTATACATTTTTGTCGTAAAGAAAGATCTGTTGTTATTATACGTACGTTTGTTTTCAACTCACTTGCTAAATCTCTTAATGCAGCTTCACGCCTGGCCACAATAATAAGATCATAGCCTTTATTTGATAATAATTTTGCAAATTCGCGCCCTATACCAGATGATGCGCCTGTTATCAGTGCTAACATTTTTATGCCTCCGAATATTTTATAAAATTTAGAATAAACTTGTATTGAGGTGACGTATTATGAAAAGAATAGACTGGAAATTATTAATTTTTGCATTAGCAGTGCCTCTTTTAGTTGGGGGGCTTGCCGGAATTAGCACAATGGGGTCAATGGAATTTTACAATAGCCTTGAACTCCCGTCCTTTGCTCCGCCGGGATGGGTTTTCCCCGTTGCATGGACTATACTATATGCACTTATGGGCCTTGCATCATACTTTATCATGATACAACCTAAAAGCCAACAAAAGAAAGATGCCTTACGGCTTTATTATTTCCAACTTATAATTAACTTTTTTTGGCCTATAATCTTTTTCAACATGGAAAATATAACTATAGCTCTTTTCTGGCTTATCATATTACTAATTATTAGCATAGCAACGCTTATCCTCTTTTTTAAAGAAGATAAGCGTGCAGGATGGATGTTTTTACCTTATGTCCTGTGGCTGATTTTTGCTACGGTGCTCAATTTTAGTGTTGTTTTATTAAATTAAAAATAGTAATAGTAGCTTAATCTGCCCATGGGGAAAGATTTTCCTGTTACGTAGTAATTGCATATATCAAGATAATCAGTGATATTATCTGCAATCTTGAAGTAGAAGCCGGTCTCGCTGCCTGTCGCGCCAATGGCGGAAAGCGGGACGGCTATTTGTATATTCTTACCTGACATTGATATTGTCGCTGTCCCTACCTTAACGCCTGTTGTACCGTCGGCATTAAGAAGATTGATGCTGCCGGTACCGGTCATTCCCGAATTAAGGGTTGTAGCAGTACGATTTACAACATACTTATACCCTTCCCAACCTTGAGCTTTCAAGCTTCCTACACTTAAAAATACATTCATCCAACGGTCTGAACTGGTTAATGCCGATGAACCGTTTCCAACAGCGTTTGCTGACGTTGTTATTAAAAAATAAATATTTTTACTATCATTAGTAATTTTTACTCCTGTAATATTATTTACAGGGGCAGCAGCTCTGTAAAGAGACTTATCTTCCGGCAGAAGAGACCCGGCAACAGGAGTGGCATACCGGTTATATGAATAAAACTGAACATTGCGATAATTATTTGTAACATCATTCCATTGTGTAAAGTCTGATATATTATTTACATCAATGGTCTTTTTTACTGTTTGAGACATATTGCCGTATTCACCTTTATAACGGCGTATGTTAGATATCATCTGTAAATAAAAGCTGTCTTCAAATCCGCCTGTAACAGGCTCAATATCTCTTGAAAACTCAGGATTATATTGATCACAGAAATATATAACTCCTCCAGCGTCTACGGAATTGTCTTTTGTAACAGTCCACTCATTCCACCCTGTCATAAATACAGTTGTAGCGCCTTTTTCTAATGCTATATCCCACTGTCTTTGGAAATTCTGACCAAGCCCATAACTGTCTTCATTACGATTTCCCGCTGCATCCGTTCCTCGACCCCAGTTGTTACCGGTACGGGGGAGAGCCGTATGGGGGGTTATCGGGGCAAAGGAAAATCCACCGTTTCTATGTTGTGCAACAGAAACACAAATAGTTTTATCTGCATGCATATAAGGCTCGAAAACCCACTCAATCCAAGGAAATCCTTGATAACCATAATCATCAAGTGTTCCCCATTCACCTTGTTGCGGCCAGTATGAAGGCCTAACATCCATATTTGCAGCAACCTCGGCTGTAGGATTATCGCCTATAATTAGAGGTTTACCGTTGGGCGCATAATATAAATCTCCATATTTTGCAGTATATAAAGAGTTGGAATAGAGAGTGTTGTAAACCTCAGTCATTGTAGACGATGAATAAAAATGAGTATAAAAACCTATTTTAGGAACATTCCAACCTTCATCTTTATATTTACGTAAAGCTTTAAGCACCGTGAAGTATGAGTCTTGATACACTATTGCATTAGTGACATCAAATAAAATATAATCAATTCCGGCACTTGAAAGCATCTCAATATGCCGATTTACAACCCATGGTTCGCCGGAACGGTAATACCCGAATACGGGTTTTCCCCAGAAAAACGTCATACCAAACGCATATGGGGAATATAAAACATCCTCTTCTTTTCCTTCTGCTATAAGTTGTGTTATGTCATAAATTTGTGTTTGCCCTGAGGGGATATGCGGGCCGGTTGCGAGAAAATAAAAGATACCCACATCCTTATTGTTATCAAAACCGGAAACAGGCTCAAATGTTCTGCCGTACATATCAACACCGCAAAGATAGTTAAAGTTCAGCCCATTTGAATATGTTTGTGCAGAGTTTGAAAAAGTTGTTCCGTCCACAACCGCATAGAAAGATGTTTTTTTATCTCCATATACTACATTAATATTTTTTTGACCTCTGGATGTAGATGAAAAACCTGAAACTGTTGTAGCTGATAAGTCAACCATCTCTTTTATTCCTTCGGAATATGTAGCAAATATTTTGCCACCTTCAACAGAAAGATTTTCGTTTATTTTATATTCTGTTTTAATCGGAGGAACGCATATTTCAATATCAGTAACAATGCCTTTATCGGAAAGAGAGCTTTCCAAAACTTTACGAGCTAAAGATGTCGAAAGCTTATCCGTTTCAAAAAGAGCATTTGTCTGTTCAGCACCTGTTAATATTCGATTACCTACAACAGCTTGCAAAATATATCTTGCGTCAGTTGTAGAGACCTTGCCGTCAAGATTTGTATCATTTTTTATCTGAGACCCAATAATATCAACATATTTAACAATATTTTCAGCGGTAACAGCCTCTTGCCCGGCTAATGCAGATTTAACGTAAAGATTAAATTTATATGAGCCTACATAAGCTTTATCTGAAACATTAAAAACCACAGAGCATACATTGGATAAGGTATTACCTGAAAAATTCAAAGTAACATCCCCAGATGAATCATTCGCTGTTGCTCCGCTTACACTTGCATAGGAAAACATAGCTGCATCGTAACTCAGAGTTAAATTTGCCGATGTGAGCGGCTGTGCGTCGGAATAAAGTATATCAAGCCGTACGCTGTTACCGGCATACGTATACCCTGCTTGCATTGTAAATTCTGATGTTTGTGCATTTGAAGAAAATACTGATGCCAAAATAAACAAAAATGTTAATGAGAAGACTAACGTTAGTTTTTTCATATAATCACCTACTTAAGCTAAATATTAATTAAAAACTATTACTTTAATAATTAACAATTTATTACATAATAACATAAATACAAATTAAATGCAAGAAAAAACACATATCACAAATAAATTTGTGATATGTGACAATGTTAATTATTCTGTTTTGTATAAATTAACAAATATATTTTTTATGTTATTTTAGTGTTTGCAAGACTTTGCTATATGCGGCTTTTTAAATTGAGCATTCATTATACAAATCCCGCCTACAATAAATAAAATGCCCAAAGCAGTATTTATTGTAAAAGATTCGCCGAAAATAAAAACACTTATTAATGTTGCTACAACAGGCTCTACGGTTGATATCATAGAGGCTTTACCGTTTTCTAAACCTATAAGGCCTTTTGTGTATAATATATACGGTAAAAGGCAGCTGACAATACCAAGCAAAGCCATATAAACAGAGGTTTTTACAGTAACAAGGGGGATCATCCCCGAAATGTCTGAAAAAGGTAAAATACCTATTGAAGCAAATAAAAACGTATAGAATGCCACAGTAAATGGTTGATATCCCCTGTTTAGGGCAAAACGGCCGAAAATACTGTAAAGAGCATAAGCGAAACCGGAACCTAACCCGAATAAAATACCTATAACCGAAATTGAGCCGGTGCTGCTTAAAAGACCGGTTACAAAAACGCAACCAGCAATCATTAAAACCATTGCAACACATTTTGCAATGGTAAGTTTCTCTTTAAATAAAAATGTAGAAAATACGACAACAAAGAGAGGGGCAGTGTATAAAAGTACTGCCGCTACAGAAAGCGTTGAATACTGCATAGACTGAAAATAACATATGTTAAAGAACAGTAAACTTAAAAATCCCGTTCCAAAAAAACACCATATATCTTTGAGTTTTATTTTAAAAAGATTTTTATCTTTAAATAAAATAATAAAGAACATTCCAATTGCAGCAATCACAACACGAACGGCTACAAGTTGAAGTTGACCGAAACCCGCAGCTGTCAGAGTTTTTGCAAAAAGCCCTGTCATACCCCAACAAACAGCAGCCAAAACAACCTGCATATAACTTTTCATATAAAATAAAGGACTCCCCTCGCCTTTTTAGGCTATATAATATTTAAATTATCTTTTTGTTCTTTTCTCGCCTTTAATCAGCGGCGAAAGATATTTATAACAAATAAATGTAATGGCAACACTTATCATACCCTTAATAAAGGTAAAAGGCAGATTAAATATTAATAACGCAGACCATAAATCTGTTACCGACGGTAATATAGCTTTATACATGCCTAAAATTGCTTCCATAGGCATAAACAGCTTTGCATAAATGGGATAAACTATATAATAATTTGAAAAAACACTTATAACAGACATAGCAACGGCGCCTGTAAGAGATCCCCAAAAAGCCATGCCTCGTGTTTTTCTATGTTTATAAAACATTCCCGCTGTGAAAACAAATACAGAGCCTATAATAAAGTTGGAAAGCTCCCCTATCCCCATAGTACTTGATAAAAACAAATGCATAAGGTTTTTAATCAGACAGACTAAAATGCCCCACCAAGGGCCGATTGAAAATGATGCTAATAATGCCGGAAGCTCTGAAAAATCAAGCTTAATAAAGCTTGGAATAATAGGAATAGCAAATTCCAAAACCATTAAAATAAACCCGATTGCTCCGAAAAGTGCCGCGATAACCATTTTACGAATAAGATTTTTACGCTTTTGTTGCATTGAAAAACAACTCCTTAAATATTTTTGCAATGCAATTGAAAAACCCTCTGCATACACAGAGGGATAAAGTCATCAAAAAGATGACAAAGCTTTTTTCATCCGGACTCTCAACAGTGATTATACACTGTTACCGTCGGTACGAGAATTTCACCCGTTCGGCTTAAAAAGCAGATAAAGCATTTTTAAGTTCGTGGACTATAACCACCGGTAAGGAATTACACCTAACCCCAAAGCATTGCTTATTAACAGTATATAACGACTTTTTAAATTTGTCAATACATTTCATAAAAAGTTGCACAATATACTCTTTACAAATATTCTATGGTTTGTTATAATGATATATAATACAATTAGCAACTACTAAATAAACTGGTTGTTTCAGTTTATTCGTATAGATTAAATAATGAGGGATAAAAATGCTTGATAAATTAAAAAGTATTTCAGACAGATATGATGAAATAAACGAAAAGCTTTCCGACCCCGGCATAATGTCGGATCTTTCTCAATACAAAGCATTGATGAAAGAAAATAAAAACCTAGCACCTATTGTTGAAAAGTATAACGAATATAAAAAAGCTGTGGAAACAATAGATGAAGCAAAAGAGCTTTTAGATCTTCCTCAGGATAAAGACTTTAAAGAGATGCTTGAAGCGGAGCTTTCCGAAAACAAACAGGCTCTTGAAAAGTTAGAAGAAGAGATTAAAATACTGCTTCTGCCTAAAGACCCCAATGATGACCGCAGTGTTATTGTTGAAATACGTGGTGGAGCCGGAGGCGAAGAAGCCGCACTTTTTGCAAACTCGCTTTACAGGATGTATTCAATGTATGCTGAAACAAAAGGTTTTAAAACAGAAGTTCTATCTATTAATGAAACAGAGCTTGGCGGAATAAAGGAAATATCTTTTTCAATTGACGGAGAAGGCGCTTACAGTCGTTTGAAATTTGAAAGCGGCGTTCACCGTGTTCAGCGTGTACCGGAGACAGAAAGCCAGGGTCGAATACACACCTCAACAGTAACGGTTGCAGTTCTTCCGGAAGTTGATGAAGTTGAATTTGAAATTAATCCTACCGATTTAATAATTGAAACACATCGCTCTGCAGGCGCAGGCGGCCAGCACGTTAACAAAACAGAATCTGCCATTCGTATTATTCATGTCCCGACAAACACTATTGTAGACTGCCAGGATGAACGTAGCCAACATAAAAACAAAGAAAAAGCTATGAAAATTCTGCGTTCCCGAATTTACGAAAACATGCTTGAAGAACAGGCAAAAGAAATTTCAGCAGAGCGTCGTAGCCAGGTAGGAACAGGAGACCGCAGCGAACGTATACGAACATATAATTTTCCTCAAGGTCGTGTCACAGACCATCGCATAGGTCTTACTCTTTATAAAATTCTTCAAATTATGGACGGAGACCTTGATGAAATTATAGACGCACTTGTCACAACAGATCAAGCTCGAAAACTTTCATCAGGACAATAAATCTGGCTATAAAAGGAATAATAAAAATGGATGAAACCAATGTAACAATTATAGAATCTACTGCTGAACAAATAAAAACCGAAAAAAAGCATTTGCCGCCAATAGCTAAAGAAATATTAAAATACTTCTTTACATTTTTACTCATAGGTGCACTATTCACGGCAGTAACGGCTATTTTCCCTATTTTTCCGTTTCAACTTCAAACCGCTAAAGAGATAAACCCGCTTAAATTCGGTGTTCCGTTCGGATTTGTTGAAATGACACCAGACAAAACTACGCTTGATTCTTTTGCTGACAGTAAAGGCATATCATGGTCGTTTTTTTTGCCGCGATATGACATTTATGAATTTCAAATAATATGGTGGAAAGCCGTTTTAAATATAATAATTGCAGGAGCGTTTTTTGCGCTTATATATTTCTTTTTTGTTTATTTTAATAAAATTGCAAAAAAAGTTTTGTTATTCACTTTAATTGGTTTTATTATATCGGCTGCTTCTTCTTTTTTACCTAAAAAATTCAACGTAGATGAGATAAATCCGATGCACTTCGGGGGAGTTGTCCCATTTGTTGAACAAACGCCAGATATGGGAACAATAAGCACAGTGCCGGACATTGAAGAATGGCTTCCTCAAACGTATCTTGCACCCAAATTTACATCAGCCTATACTACACGAATTGTTATTTGGAAGCTTGCGCTTTCAAGCGTTATCAACGGGCTTATATTCGCCGCTTTATGGTATTCATTGCGGTGGTTTAAATATTATCTGTTTGGGGGTAAAGAAGTAGCAAATCAAAAATTCAAAGAAGAGAAGCTGAAATTGCTTGCGCAAGCCCCAAAAAGTTCAACTTTACATTTAAAAAACTTAGACGACCCCCTTGACAAATTAAAAAAATAGTGTATAATATTATAGGCGATTAATTTCATCGCCTTTATTGCGGAATTGTGTAACGGTAGCACGGCAGACTCTGACTCTGTTTGTCTGGGTTCGAATCCTAGTTCCGCAGCCAACATAAAAAACCTTAAAATCGTTATGATTTTAAGGTTTTTTATGTTTTTTTCTAGATTTTATAAAAGAAGATGTATTTCATTAAAAAACAAAAGTATATTTTTTATAGAATCACTTGAATTTTTTTCACTATCATAGTATAATAAAAAAAGATTTTTGAAAGCAGGGTTTAATATGAAAGAGTTTTTTGCAACTGAAGATATAAATGCATCAGCCGTTAATGAGTTTTTTAACGACAGTTTGAAAAAAGATAACCATATACATGCAATGTCTGTGTATATAGGCGGTGAAAAAAAGTTGGAATTCGCTGCTGAACCGTATTCGCTTTATGATAAAAGAGAAATATATTCTCTTTCAAAAAGCTTTACATCAGCGGCTATTGGGGCTGCTTGGGATGAGGGATTTATAAACCTTGAAGAAAAGCTTATTGATATTTTCCCGGATAAGCTACCTAAAAATATCAGCGATAACTTATCTAAAATGACTGTTTGGCATTGCCTTACAATGACAACCGGGCATGAAGAGTGTGTGATGAAAAGTTTATTTAATTCATCCGACCCAGCAAGGGATTTTCTCGCAAATGAAGTACAATATGAGCCCGGGACACATTTTTTATACAACACGGGTGCATCCTGTATGCTGGGTGTTATTCTTGAAAAGAAAACAGGACGTAAGCTGTTTGATTATACCTCGGAGAAAATACTGGAACCTCTCGGCATAAATGAAAGCTACTGGACAGAGTGTGCATCGGGCGTAAATGAAGGCGGTATAGGGCTGCATATAAGCTGCGACGATATTTCTAAATTCGGACTTATGCTGGCAAATAAAGGTGTTTACAAAGGCAAACAAATCCTTTCCAAAGAATGGATTGAAATGGCCGGAGCTGCACAAGTTGACAATAAATTAAATGGGGATAGCGGAACAGGAAACTGGACAAGCGGTTATGGTTTTCAATTCTGGCGCACAGCAAAAGACGGGTACCGAGGTGACGGGTTGAAAGGGCAGCTTTGTATGATAATGCCGAAAAACAACGCCGTCGTTAATATTGTGGCTTGCACAAAAGATATGGAAAGCGAAATTGCAGATGCAGTAACACTTGTAGAGAACATTATTGGCAACAGCATTCAGACACTAAACATTCCGGACTACCCACCGCTATCGTTAGATAATGAAAGTCTGCCGGATTACGTAGGGAAAACTATCATCACTGATAAAACACCTACAAAAATAACTTCACTAAGAATAGATAAAACTGAAGGCGGCATTGCAATAAATCTTTATAACGGGCATGATAAACAAATACTTTTTGCAGGCGACGGCAAATGGGAAGAAAGCAGTCTTTATATGCCGGCAACAGCCCCTAAAATAACCATGTTTATGAATCCGTACATCTCTGAAAAGGTTCGAACAGCAGCCTCCTTTACATTTAAAAATGGCAAACTTATTATAAAAGTTAAGCATCTTTCAAATCCTCATACTGTTTATATTACCGTTACACAAAATAAAAACAAGCTGACAGCCCATTTTGAAACGGAATGGATGCCGGATATGCTTCCTAATGATGCAAGAACATTAACGGCAACTATTATTGAGTGATAAGCTTTATTTTAAATATAAAAACAGATGTACAATATTTACCAACGGCGCGATGTAAGTATCGCGCTTTACTTTTTAACGAGTTTTTAATACCTCTTAGCAGTGAAATCATACCTGATGATTAAAAATCATTTACAAACATAAAACTTTATACTATAATAGTATTAATAAAGGTGGTGTTTGAGTGAAGGTTCGGGTTGAACTTATAGATGACGGATCGGAAGATGAGATAATCATCCGCTGTGGCCGCGTGGATGATACTGTTCATAAAATTCATCAGTACATAAAAGATCTGTCTGAACAAAATCTTCAGATAGATTTGTATAAGGATAATGAAGAATTTTATTTTTCAGTTGAAGATATTTTATTTTTTGAAACTGAACAAGAGTCTGTTTACGCACACACAATACAAGACTCTTACTTAATAAAACATCGATTGTATGAATTAGAAAAAATGCTGCCGGGATATTTTATCAGATCATCAAAATCAACTATTATAAACAGTAAACAAGTCTATTCAATCACCAGAAACCTCACCGCGTCAAGCCTTGTAACCTTTAAAAACACCCACAAACGCGTTTATGTATCACGTAATTATTACAGCCAGCTTCGCCAGCTTCTAAGAAAGGAATATATAAAATGAGAAACACTAAATGGCTCTGGGCAACGTTTTCAATCTTATCCGCAGTCTTTATAATAGCCAGCCAAGTAACAGATTTTGTAAACATAGGTTTTTGGAGCATCCTCGGAACGATTCTTCTGTCAGCGGTGCTGATACAAAGTATAATTCATCGCAACTTCTTCGGTATTTTTATCCCTCTTGCACTAGGTTATAAAATTTATTGTCAACCTCTGAACTTGCTGGATATATCTGTTTGGATTCTTTTATCTGCTGCAGTTTTATTAGCAATAGGCTTTAGCTTTATCTTTAAAAGCCGCCCGCCTAAATTAAAATATAAGTTTGATAAGTGCGAACATTTTAACGAAACTGTATATAATGCAGACGACAACAACCCTTACGCAAAAGTTAATTTCGGAGCATCTACAAAATATCTTCATTCAACATCATTACAAGCAGGTCAATTCTATACCTCATTCGGTTCTATGGAAGTATACTTAGATCAAGCTCAGCTAAGCCCGGAGGGTGCTGAAATTTATGTAGACTGCAAATTCGGAGCTATTGAACTTTACGTTCCTTCAAGGTGGAATGTTAAAAATAAAGTTCACGTCAGTATGGGTGCGGCAGATATTCCTGAACATCGTACCGCTTCAGACCCGTCTTCACCTGTTCTTATTATTTCAGGAAATGTGTCTTTCGGAGCAGTTGAAGTTAATTATATTTAACTCTTATAAAATGTGTACAAATTAATAAACATCAACAAATTATCTATTTAATAATGAAAACGGTCAGCCCGAATAATAGGCTGACCGTTATTTTATTTATATATTTTTATTGATCTCCAGCGTCGGCTATAGCAATATCAATCCATGCGCTGGCAATGTCCAGTGCCTGGTAAAGCCCGTTTTTAGTAGTGAATTTTATAACTTCTTTACTTCTTTGCGGATCTGTATACATAAGCTGTACGTCAATTTTCGTTGCAACAGGAAGTTCCTTAACCTTTTTCTGGTCGGATATGGAGAGTAATGTATAATATCTATCGGACATATTTCCGTAAAATATCAAGTTTCCAGTTCGGACAAGATTCCGGCCACGGAACGTGATAAATTTATTTTCACCCATTCGTGTCACCTTTTTCTTATTTGATAAATAAAGTATACCATTAAATTGGAGAAATGTCAAGGGTTCCCCTTGACATTTCGATTTGTTTTTGGTATTATTAATATAGGTTATTTTTGCATATATTGCCCGGCAGCCGCTTTTATTCTTTTAATGGTTTTCATCATCGCATCCATTTTTTTTCTGTCACATACAAAAAATGTAGCTGATGCAACACCAATGCCGGCAACCATTCCTACAACCATACCGGGCACAAATCTCTTTTTTTCTCTTCTAAACAGCACAGTTATCACCTCGGTTTTATTATGCGCTGAAAATTTAAATTTATAATATAAGGAAGGATAAATATTATGTCCGACAATTATGCAATCGCAAAAGAGCTTTATGCTTCTTACGGAATCGATACAGAAGAAGCTCTTAAAAAACTTGAAAATATTTCTATTTCACTTCATTGCTGGCAAGGCGATGACGTCGGAGGATTCGAAAAAGTAGGCAGTACTTTATCCGGCGGAATACAAGCAACAGGAAATTATCCGGGAAAAGCCAGAACAATTACCGAACTTAAAAACGATATCGAATTTGTTTTGTCTAAGCTTCCCGGTAAACATAAACTCAACCTTCATGCGCTTTATCTTGATAACGGAGGCAAATTCGTAGATAGAGACGAAATCGAACCGAAACACTTTGAAACATGGGTTGACTTTGCAAAGAAAAATAAAATTGGTCTTGATTTTAACCCATCTTATTTCAGCCATGAAAAAGCTGAAAGCGGGCTCACTCTTTCCAACCCGGATAAAGCTATTCGTGATTTTTGGATTGAACACGGAAAACGCACACGTAAAATTTCTGAATATTTTGGTAAAGAGCTTGGCATTCGCTGCAACACAAACTTTTGGATGCCCGACGGCATGAAAGATACACCGGTTGAGCGCTACAGGTTACGTCAAATAATGAAAGAATCTCTTGATGAAATTTTTGCATTACCGATTGATATAAAATGCGACCGTGATGCGTTGGAAAGCAAACTTTTCGGTATCGGCTGCGAAAGCTACACAGTTGTTTCAAATGAATTTGCAACATCTTACGCTGCACAAAACCCCAATGTTATGGTAACCATGGATGCTGGGCATTATCATCCTACAGAAGTAATTTCAGACAAAATTTCAACAATGGCAACATTCTGCGATGAAATGCTTTTACACGTAAGCCGCCCTGTTCGTTGGGACAGTGACCACGTTGTTATTTTAAATGACGAGCTTTGCGACATTGCAAATGAAATAATCCGTGCAGACCTTCTTTCAAAAGTAAATATCGCACTTGACTATTTCGACGCTTCTATAAATCGTATTGCAGCTTGGATCGTTGGTGTCCGTGCAACTCAAAAAGCATTACTTCGTGCTATTCTTACACCTAACGAAGTTCTTAAAAAATGTGAAGCTGAAGGCGATTATACCTCACGTCTTGCACTTAACGAAGAATATAAAGCACTTCCATTCGGACTTGTTTGGGATGAGTTCTGCGCACGTCAAAACGTACCCGGTGGAACGAAATGGCTTGATGACGTTAAAAAATACGAAAAAGACGTATTATCCAACAGATAAATTACATAAAATTTTAAAAGGGCTGATTTCAGCCCTTTTATTTTTTAATCAAATTTTCTTATAAAAATATCACTGTTTTCTAAAAACTCTTCAACTGTTTCGAAACCAAGCTCGTTTAACATTTTTAAAACATAAGGATTATTTAACGGCGTTTTATATTCAGCCTCATCACCATATCTTTCGACATTTACACGGCCGGTCTGCCTGTCCAAAACAGCTTTAGGACCACCGACACACCCACCTATACATCCCATTCCTTCAAAAAAGTTAGCATCGGCACTCCCATTTTTCAAAGACTCTATCATTGCTCGGCAGGACGGAACGCCTTCTGCCATTTTTGTTTTAATTGCAATATTACGCTCCGGAGACATAGCTTTGACTGTTTCCCGAACAGCCTCACTAACGCCACCGCTTTTTGCATAAAGCCTACCTGCACGAGAAGAATGATCTCTCTCTGTTTCTTTCATTTCCGAAGGATTAATTCCTGCCGCATCAAAAATATCCTGCATTTCACGAAAGGTTAAGACGAAATCAACCGCACCACTTATATCGGGCTCCCTTGCTTCCGCTTTTTTAGCAACGCACGGCCCGATAAAAACAGTTACTGCATCAGGGTGCATCTTTTTTACAGCACGTCCTGCCGCAATCATAGGCGACACAGCTCCCGGAACATGAGGGATAAGCTCACTGTACATTTTACGTATCATACCTATCCATATTGGACAGCAACAGCTTGCCAGCTGAAAGTCAGTTATAGTTTTTACGTTACGATCAAATTCGAGAGCTTCTTTTAAAGTTAAAACATCAGCAAATAATGCAACTTCTATCATTCCGTCAAATCCGAGATCCCGGAATGCCGTACGAAGCTTACCCGGTGTTACGCCATCAGAAAATTGGCCTAAAAAAGCAGGTGCTATAAGCGCATATACAGGCCCTGAAGCCTCCTTTACAGCATACAATGCTGGAAGCACATCACGGCTTTGCACCAAAGTACCGTTATTACAAGCTTCAATACAAGCACTGCACCCGGAACAACGGGCTGCATCGATTGTTATTTTACCGCTTTCATCACGACTTATTGCATCAAAAAGGCAGGAAGCCGTACACTTGCCGTTACCTTCACATTCACATTTTTTTATCTGCCACACAGGAGCGTGCTTTTCAGGATGGAAAAGGCAATCAAGATGCCCTTCATCCGCACCGCTTATGGACGTTTTTTCACTGTTTACTGCATTTTTTAAAAGTCGTTTATATAAATCTTCAAAAGTTGTCACCTATAGTTCCTCCGCCTATTATATTAAATATTATTAAAAAATTATGTAAAATTATACTGATAAGCTATATACCATTCTTCTCATTTTATGTTTCTGATCCAATTACCATTCCGCAATATTCACATTTACCTCCGCCACCATAAATTGTATTAGGTGCTCCGCAATACGGGCATCTAATTATTTTTTTATTTTTTTCTGCGTCTTTGTTAGCTTTTTCAATTGAAGAAATAATTATTCTGTGTTCTTTTTCATCCACATAAGCTTGTCCGAAAAACCCCGCTTCAATCATATCACGAAGGTCTAGGCTTGCCGTTTCATATGACGAGGACATTTCAGACGAAATTTTATCAATGTTTGTTTCGCCCTTTATATCGATGATATTATAATAATGTAAATATTTTTCTCCTCTTTTTTTATAGAGAGATGAAAAATATAACAGTAAAATTCCACCGCCTACAAGTAAAAAGGCGGAGACGACAGAAGTAATGATATAATTTTGAGTAGTAAGTTGGCTCTCTTGCGTACCGGTTAAAGGAACAATAATATAAAAAGCCCACAGAGCAATAAGCACTATGCCTAAAACCCGCATAACTTTAGCATTTTTAACATATCTTTGTTTTTCACTTTTGACTTTTAAAATTAATAAAGGTATCCCGGCCGGAAAAAAAATAAATAAAATAATAATAACCAGCGGCCAAGAGACACCCTGTGTTTTTTCGGACATATTTATCATCTACTTTTTTTTATTATGATATCATACAATAAATAAAAAGTCAAGCTAAAAACATACGCACTTAAATCAGCTATTTTTTAAGATTTCCTGTTGCAGGGTTGTCAATAAGTTTACCATCTTCTGTAAATCGAGAACCATGACAAGGGCAGTCCCAGGAATGTTCTTGATCATTCCATTTTAAGGCACAACCTAAATGGGGGCAGCGTTTTTTTGATATTGTCAAAAGATTTTTAACAGCCTCAAATGAGTTTACTGCAAGCTGGGCTCTTAAAATAGTTCTTGTAGGCAGAAAAACTTGTTCGTATTCGCTTTTACGGCCGCATACCATATCTGAAAGAATTGTTGCAGCCACCATAGAAGAGGTCATTCCCCATTTATTAAAACCTGTAGCAACATAAAAATCAGGTGTGTTTTTTGAATATAAACCTATATAGGGAATACGGTCGAGAGTCATACAGTCCTGTGTTGCCCAACGGTATTTTTCTACTGCATCAGGATAATAACGATTTGCAAATTCCTCAAGCTCTGACCAGTTTCCCCCTTTTTTTCCTGTTCTATGATCGCCTCCTCCTATGAGTAACAGGTTTTTATAATTACGAAAAGACATCCCGTTATCAGCTTCATCCACATACATACCATTAACATCTTCTGCATTTTCTAATGCGATTACATATGAACGATGCTGATACATTTTAATAAAATAATTTCCGTGTTTATTGATAAACGGGAAGTGTGTTGTAGTAATAATTTTGTTTGCGGTAATAACTGCATTATCTGTAGTCGCTTTATGCTCACTAAGTTCCCTAACAGCAGAATTTTCAAAAATATTTAGTTTTGCAGAAATAGCAGAAATGAATTTTAAAGGATTGAACTGTGCTTGGTTTTTAAATTTTATTGCTCCGCAAACAGGAAACGGTAACGAAATATTTTTTAAATACTCTGCATCAAAACCAAGTTTATCAAGGGCTTTTTTTTCTTTTATGATTTTTTTATGATTATCAAGAGAATATACAAATGCGTCTTTATTTTCAAAATCACAATCAATGTTTTTACAAATCTCCCTAAATTTTTCAACGGCAGCTTGATTTGCGTTTAAATACATTTTAGCTTTATCAATACCAAAATCCTTTATTAACTGATCGTAGATTAAACCATGTTGAGAAGTTATTTTTGCAGTTGTGTTTTTGGTAACACCGTTACCTATTCGGGTTGCTTCTAACAGAACATAATCAACACCTGCTTTTTCAAGCATATAAGCACACAATATTCCAGCCATTCCACCGCCGATTATAAGGACATCTGTTTTTATATTTCTGTTTAATGTTTCAAAAACCGGAAAATCAGTTAAATCAGACCAAACCGATTTCATAATACCACTTCCATACTTAATTTTTTAAATATTTTCAATTGTGTTTGAGGGCGGGAGGCAATTGTTATTCTTACAAACATAATAAGTTGTTTTATTATTTAACAATCTATACTCCTGTGTTGGTTTTTCTAAAACCGTAACAACTGAATCAATAGGGATTATGCAAGATATTTTTTTTAACTCTTTTGGATCTTTAAGCACAGCAGTTATTCTTTGCGGCGGTTTTATATAATCGAAAAGAGCTGTAAGAAAAAAAGAAAAACCCGCGGGATATTGTTCTGAATTTGCTGACATGAAATCAACTTGTTTGTTTAACAATCTCATATAGTCCTCATTATCCGTAAGATAATAAAGCCTTAAAAGATTATATGTCATAACGGAATTTCCGCTGGGGATTGACAGATCATACGTTTCTTTAGGACGAATAATCAACTGTTCATTCTCATTACCGTATAAATAAAATCCGCCTTTTTTATGATCATAAAAGTTTAAAATTGTTATATCACAAAAACTTATAGCTTTATTAAAATAATATTTATTAAATGTTGTTTCATAAAGGCAAATCAAAGCAAAAGTATAAAACGCGTAATCATCAAGAAACCCTTTGCTACCGTTTTTTTGTGATCTAAAGCTGACATAAAGTAAACCATTTTTTAATAGATTTTTTTCTATAAATTGTTGAGCTTTTTCTGCTGCATTTAAATAAACATCTTTATCACTTACACGATATAAATAAGCAAAGGCAGCTATTGCCAATGAATTCCATGCAGTTAATATTTTATCATCTAAATGAAGCGTATTTCTATTTTTCCGGTAATTATATATTAACGGCAAATATTCATCATATTTTCCACTTAAATCATCATTATTTAAGAGGTTCGGAATATTCTCACCATTTAAATCTCCATTTTCGGTAATATCATAATATTTATTAAATTCAGCCCCGACTTTTTCACCTAAAAGATTAATTATTTCAAAAGGCTTAAATAAATAATACTTACCTTCCACACCGTTAATATCTGCATCTTGTGCACTGTAAAATCCACCTTCAGGGCTCGTCATCTCACGCATAATATACAATGCAGTTTTTTCTGCAACATTTAAGTAGAAAGCATTTTTGGTAATAGAATACGCTTTGCAATAGCTCATAACTAACAATGAATTGTCATATAGCATTTTCTCAAAATGGGGTATTAAAAAAGCATTATCGGTAGAGTAGCGAGAAAACCCATAACCTACATGATCAAAGATCCCGCCGCAGTACATTTTTTTAAGTGTAATCTCAACCATATTCAAAGCTTCTGAATCTTTGCTTGCCTCATAATATTTCATTAAAAACAATAGATTATGAGGCGTTGGAAATTTGGGCGCAGGCCCAAACCCACCAAAATCCTTGTCAAAACGTTGTTTAAAAATATTTACTGCAAGGTCAATCAGATTAACATCTGTTTTTGTTGAATTAGTTGATTCATGATTCAAATATAGTACAATTTCATCTGCAGATTGCAATAAAGCTTCACGGTCTGATTTCCACTTTTCATCAATTATCTGAAGAAGCTGAATAAACCCTATTGCACCGTAATGAGAGTCTTTAGGAAAATACGTTCCCGCAAAAAAGGGCTTTTGATCACAGGTCATGAAAATGCTTGTCGGCCAGCCTGCATTCCCGGTAAAAGCCTGGCATACCTGCATATAAATACTGTCTATATCCGGGCGTTCTTCTTTATCAACTTTTATAGATATAAAATTTTCATTCAAGAGTGTTGCAACATTTTCATCCTCAAAGCTTTCATGAGCCATCACATGACACCAATGGCAAGTACTATACCCTATGCTTAAAAAAATCGGCTTGTCCTCTATCTTTGCTTTCTCAAAAGCTTCATCACACCACGGATACCAATTTACAGGATTTTCCGCATGTTGCAAAAGATATGGGCTTGTTTGGCTTTGTAAACGGTTTTTCAAAGTATCACCCCTATAAGTAGTATTCTTAATGAAATTATATTTTATGTAAAAAATAAGATCGCAACTTAAATATTGCGATCTTTTTTATTATTTTATACAATTTAAATACCTTTGATTTACCTCATCCCAATTAATAACATTAAACCAGTCGTCAATATAATCAGCCCTGAGATTATAATGTTTTAAATAATAAGCATGTTCCCAAACATCAAGGGCAATAAGAGGACATAAGTTTTGTTCAAGCGGAGTATTTTGATTTGGGGTTGTTACAATTTTTAACTTTCCGTTATCGTATACAAGCCATGCATACCCTGAACCGAAAACAGAAAGTGCAGTTTTTTTTAAAAGGCCTTTAAAATCTTCAAAACTTCCGAAATTTTTATTTATAGATTCTGCCATTGTATCTGAAACAGTTGTTTTTTGTGGTGACATCTGGTTAAAATATAATAAATGGTTATACACACCACCGGAATTATTTCGTATGGGGGCTTGCAAATCCTTAGGCAAATTAGGCAAATTTACTATTAATTGTTCAAGAGAACACCGTTGCAACTGCGGATATCCTTTTAAGATTGTATTTAAATTATTTATGTATGTTTGTAAATGTTTATCATGATGTAAGTACATTGTTTTTTCATCAATATAAGGTTCTAATGCGTTATATGCATATGGTAATGGCTCGTTAACAAACGGATAGTACTGATTGATCATAATTTTCACCTCTGTATCATTTTATGACAAAAAGACAGAACTGTGCTTAATTGTTACAATACAATTCCGTATGCTCCGGTTGTTGTATCACAAAATATGGGATAATGAGGTGGTATAAAGGTAAAGACTATAAAAGCTAAAAAAATCACTATAATTGTTATAACAGAAAAAATAATTTTTAGAGCAGTCGGTTTAACATATGTATAGACATGTATGGCAAGTTTTAATGCAATAAAATAACAAATATAAACTAAAATTATATCAAAAATTAAAGATTCAATGCCCAACGCACCTGTGTAAGAATAAAATATAAATAAAACTGTTAAAGGGGCTGTAACAACAGAAACTGCAGTTGCAATAATCCACTTATGCAGGTCAATTTGACATTTTCTTTTTTTAATAAAATACATTATAATCCACCATAAAAGGTTCGGAAAAACCATGAATTTTAAATGTTCCCAAACGCTTTCATTTACAGGATTAAACAGTCCAACTATTATTAAATTTCCGCTTAATGCATACGCAAAATGAGAAAAACTTGCAATAAGGCCTAAGATAATAGTATTAATTAATACAAACAGTATACCGAATCTGCATTCTTTACTCATAAAATTACCTTCACTAATTTTTGTTTCATTATATGATAAAAAAGCATATTTGTTTCATTTGATTTAAATATAAACAATTTAACCGTAAATCTTTATAACCTTAGTTTCTTTTGCATGGATTTCCAGATGGTATATTATATAAGCTCAGTTTTTCAGATAATATTGTACTCATAAAAACATTATACCTTTACAAAATAAATTTATTATTAATTCTTATAAAATATATCTCCGTTACATTCAACCTCTCCATAAATTTTTTCACAAGTTATATTTCCACTACACTCAACAGAACCATTTATATTACCACAGTTAATCTGAGTGCATTCAACAGACCCCTCAACATTACCACAATAAACTTGTTGTCCCGCTTCTACAGAACCACCAACATTACCACAACTAACGTTTTGTCCTGCATCTATCGAATATCCCACATTACCACAATTAACTCCAGCCCCTGCATCAACATCTCCTGTAACATTACCACAGTTCACGTCACAACCTGCACTTACTCCTCCGTTTATTTCACTATTGCAATTAATATTACATCCAGCATTCGCACCGCCGTTAATACCACCGCCAGAATTAATATCACACCCTGCAGTTGCTCCACCATTTATAATATTACAATTTATGTCACAAGCTGCATTTGCACCGTTTTTAATTTCTCCACATTCAATATTACAATAGCTTACAACATTTAATGCTTCACCATTATATTTAAATATAAATTTCGATATATCATCACATTTTTCTAAAATTTTATGTCCTTTATACACTACACCACGTATAGTTTCATCATCACACCATGGCAAATCTTGCGTTAAATCAAAATGTGGCTCTTTTATAATTACCTTGCCAAACAGGTCATCAATGTGCACACCAAATATATCTGCAAGAACAGGTAATAACGTAATATCCGGGCTTGATTGGCCATTTTCCCATTTTGATATTGCCTGAAAAGACAAATTCACCTTTTCAGCAAGTGATTCTTGCGTTAAATTATTGGCTTTACGTAAAAATGATATATTATCTGCTAATATTTTTGAGTAATTTTTCATGAGAACATCCCCTTTCGTTAATAACATTATAAATCATGAAAATAATTTACACCATAACCTATTTGTTGAAAAAATTATGGTACAATTCAACTAATAGTTGAATTGTACCATAAAATATTAAGAATTTCAATATATTATACGCTATATTTTTTTTGGACATTAAGTGTATTCACTGAGTAATAGAAATAACTGTCATATCATATAAGCATAAATTAACCTGGTTTGAGAATCTCTTGCTTTTCTGCACTACTCCCTGTTGAAATATTATTAATTAATGCTGTACCTATTTTCAAGAACAATCTTAATATGATTAACAAGCCTTGCCTTTCTGCGGAAAGAGCTGTGGTGCGGAAAAAGTGTCCACCAGACACTTTTTTTACTCGCACCCTTCAAGTCCTGTACCTTATCAAATGCAAATAAAAACAGCACCCTAATGGGTGCTGTTTTTATTTGGTGCGGTCAACAGGACTTGAACCTGCACGAACTCGCGTTCACCAGCCCCTCAAGCTGGCGTGTCTGCCTATTCCACCATGACCGCATATTCTGTTTTATAATATCGCGCTAAATTATTATATCAATAAAATCGATTTTTGTCAAGTCCTGAAATTAAAAAAAATGAAATTTTTAATTTTTTTCATAATTAAGCATTGACAAAACCTAAAAAACCGTTTACAATGTAAAGTGAGCTAATATATATAGTAATAATATAATATAAACAAATTACATATTTAAGTGGTTTATATTTAAAACTTATTTCTTAAAACAAACATTACGGAGGTTTTATGATAAAAAGCATGACCGGCTACGGCCGAGCACGAGAAGTCCTCAATAAACGAGACATAACAGTTGAAATAAAGGCGGTTAACCACCGTTATTTTGAAATGTATGCTCGCATTCCGAGAACATATATGCAAATTGAAGACATGGTACGCTCTCATTTACAAAAACAAATTGTTAGAGGTAAAATTGAAGTTAGTATTAATATCGACGACACCCAGTCCGACATACGAGGCGTACGTTTAAATGAAAATCTTTTTGAAGCTTATTATTCTTCACTGAAAGATCTTTCGCAAAAATACAATCTGTCTTTAGATACTTCCGCATCTGTTGCACTGCGCTTCCCTGATGTTTTAACACAAACTCGTGATGAAGCTGATCTCGATGAGGTTTGGCAGGATGTTATGAGTGTTTTAGACAATGCACTTTCGGCATTTTTGAAACAGCGTAAAGCTGAAGGAGAAAGGCTTGCAGAAGATATAATAGCAAAATGCAGTGAGATTGAAAACAACGTAGATTATATCGAAAGCAGATTACCACAAATAGAAGAGGATTATATGAAAAAGCTTCGCCAACGTATTGAAGATCTCTTAGGTGATACAAAAGTTGACGAACAAAGGCTTTTAACAGAGGTTGCTATAATGGCTGATAAACTTGCGGTAGACGAAGAGCTTGTCCGTTTACGTTCGCACACCAAAGGTTTACGCGAAATGTTTAAAAGCGGAGTTTCCGAAGGCAAAAAAATGGATTTTTACATTCAGGAGATGAATAGGGAAATTAACACCACAACATCAAAAATTGGTGACATTGGTATAACTAAGGTCGCAATTGAAGTAAAATCTATTATAGAAAAAATACGTGAGCAAGTACAGAATATTGAATAATGAGGTACACCCATGAAACTTATTAACATTGGCTTCGGAAATGTTGTGGCTGCTTCTAAAATTGTTGCCATTGTCAGCCCTGACAGTTCTCCTATTAAGCGTGTTATCCAAGAAGCTCGTGAAAACGGATCGTTAATAGACGCAACTTACGGCCGACGCACAAGAGCAGTAATTATAACAGATAGCGAACACGTAATATTAAGCGCAGTACAGCCCGAAACCGTTGCGGCAAGAGCAGAACCCGATGATGAAAACGAAACGGAGGAAGACGATGGCTGAAATTTTCATAATATCCGGGCCGTCAGGCGTCGGTAAAGATACTTTGATAAAAAAAATGATGCCAAAATTAAGAAATGTCTTTTTGTCCGTATCCTGTACTACCAGGTCTCCTCGCAAAGGCGAAATTGATAATATAGATTATTGTTTCGTTACCGACACATTTTTTCGTGATCAAGTTAAACAGGGTAATATGCTAGAATATGCCGATTATTGCACCGTATGTTATGGGACACCAAAGCAGCCGGTTGAAAAAGCATTAAAAGAAGGAAAGCATATAATATTAAAAATTGAGCGTGCCGGAATGGAGAGCGTTAAAAAAATATATCCTGATGCAATAACAATTTTTATTGCCCCGCCATCACTTGAAGAACTTCGCAACAGAATAATCCTACGCAAGACAGACAGCGACCGTGCCATAGAAGATCGTATGAACAAAGCAAAAATCGAAATGGAAAAAAGTAAAGATTATATGGAAATAATGGTTAATGACGATGTTGATAAAGCTGCTGATAAACTTGCAGGTATAATAAACAAATATATTGAAAAATCTGAAAGAGGTGCACATAAATGATTTATCCTAGCATGAGTGATCTTGTAGACAAAAATAAAAAACAGTGCCGTTATTCTTTAGTGGTCGCTGTTGCAAAACGTGCCAGAGAGCTTGAAAAAGAAGCTGAGAACAATGGCGAAATGATAGAAGGAAGAGCTGTCTCCGCAGCTATTGATTCTTTTGCCGACGGAGAAGCAACATACGAAGAGCCTACGCAAGAAAATGCCTGAAAAAACCGTTCTGGTGGCAGTTGAAAATGTGCCGTATCCGGCTGATATTCTATACGAATATAAGGTCGGCGGCACAAATGCGCAACCGGGTCATATTGTTACCTTCCCTTTTGGGAAAGGTAACAAAAAAGCACGAGGTATAGTTTTTGCTTACGGTAAAAACACAGAAGGGAAACGTTTAAAAACCCTAACCTCTCTTTATTCTGATGAAATCTATATAGATCACGAAGGAATTCTTTTAGCAGAATTCATGAAAAATAAATACTTTTGCTCGTATTTTGAAGCAGTAAGAACGATAATGCCTTCGGGTATAATGTCATCTAAGACAGCCTCTGAGAAAAGTGGAATAAAAGTTTGTTATGAAGAGTATGCTCACATTTCACATACTGCCGAGGAATATAAAAAAAGCCTTGGTCAAAGTGAACTTGCAAAAAAGCATTTAGCTATTATTGAATTTTTAAAAAATGGTGAACAAACAGTACGTAAAACCCTTGAATACGTAGGTATAACTAAAGGTGTTTTGCTTACTCTCCAAAAAAAAGGTGTATTAACTCTTGAAAAAAGAGAAGCTTTAAGAAGCCCTTTAAGAGGGATAACACCTCAGAAGGCTATGCCAACAGCCCTTAATCAAGAGCAACAAACGGCATTTGAACAAATAAGAAAAAAATACGATACAGGCGGTGCACACCTGCTATACGGGGTAACCGGAAGCGGTAAAACACATGTCTTTATCGCCTTAATAAATGATTTAATAAAACAAAATAAAAGTGTTTTACTTTTATTACCGGAAATATCACTGACTCTGCAAATCGTTAGGCGGTTTTACGCAGAATACGGTGAAAAATTAGCTGTTTTACACAGTGCTCTCTCCCAAGGTGAACGTTTTGACGAATGGCGTCGTATAAGGGACGGTCGAGCAACTGTTGTTATAGGAACACGTTCGGCAGTTTTTGCACCGCTCAAAAATCTTGGCGCTATTATTATTGATGAGGAGCAGGAACACACATATAAATCCGATATGTCTCCCAAATATGCCGCGGCGGAAATAGCGGCTTTTCGTGTAAAACGTGAAAAAGCTTTTTTACTGACAGCTTCTGCAACTCCTTCCTTTGAAAGTTGGTACAAAGCACAGAAAGACGAAATAGGTTTTTCCCAACTAACAACAAGATATAACGGCAGGCCTTTGCCTAAAGTCATTGTTGCAGATATGCGCCCGGAACTGGCAAGCGGTAATAAAGGTCTTTTAGGTAAGATTCTGGGCGAAGAGATTCTAAAAAATATGCAAAACGGCGAACAGTCCGTTTTATTTATGAACAGAAGAGGATACAATGCATATGTTTCCTGCCCCAGCTGCGGTTATGTCTATACCTGCCCCAGTTGCGGAATATCTTTAACATATCATAAAACAGATAAAAAGCTTCGCTGCCATTATTGCGGACATAGCGAAAACCTTTCTTCAACCTGTAAAAAATGTGGAAGTACAGCGCTTTTTTATTCCGGAGCAGGAACACAACGGGCAGAAGAAGAAATTAAAAATATCTTCCCGGAATTGCGAATTCTTCGTATGGATGCAGATACGGTTGTAAAAAAAGGTTCTCGTGATAAGATTCTAAGCGACTTTCGTCAAAATAAATATGACGTACTTTTAGGAACTCAGATGATAACAAAAGGCTTGGATTTCCCGAATGTCACACTTGTAGGCGTTCTTAATGCCGATGCCTCCCTATATACATCAGATTTCCGCTCTTATGAAAAAACATTTTCACTTATTACACAAGTTGTAGGCCGTGCCGGTCGAGCTGAAAAAGAGGGCAGAGCGGTTATTCAAACATATTCGCCCGAACATCAAGTTCTTGAATTTGCATTCAAACAGGATTATCCTGCATTTTTTAACAGTGAGTGTGCTCTACGCAAAGCTCTTATATATCCGCCTTATTGTGATGTTTGCCAAGTTATTTTTTTAGCAGACGGGCTTGTAAAAGCAACAGAAGGAGCGGAAAAGTTTATCGAAATGATAAAAAATCTTTCTGCAGAGGAATTTGCGGATGTTCCGTTACGGATTATACAACCTCTTCAGACAGCAGTACCCATGACGGACGGCAAAGACAGGGTTCGTATTTTACTAAAGTGTAAAGATGTCCGTCGTACCCGAGATCTTTTTGCACGGGTCACAGCGACGTTTATGAAAGAAAATAAAGATATTTACATAAGTATTGACATGAATCCTTCAGCAATACTTTAATAAAAGTCAAGGAGTTTAATATTATAATGGCACTACGCAATATTATAAAAGAGGGCGACGAAACCCTAACAAAAAAATCACGTCAGGTAACTGAGTTTGATAAAAAGCTTCAAATTCTCATAAAAGACATGAAGGATACACTGAAAAAAGCTGATGGTTTAGGCCTTGCAGCACCTCAGGTCGGAATTCTTCGTCGTGTTGTAATTATACTTGACGAAGACGGTAAAACTATGCTTACCCTCGTTAACCCTGAAATTATAGATTCAAAAGGGGAACAAGAAGCTACGGAAGGTTGTCTTTCTGTTCCGGGAATTTTCGGGCAAACCAAACGCCCTGCTGAAGTAACAGTGAAGGCTCTCAATGAAAAAGGAAAAGAAATAATTTTTACTCGAACAGGCATAACAGCAGTTTGTTGTTGCCATGAAATAGATCACTTGGACGGGATACTTTTCAGAGAACATGTGGAAAAGTATCTGGATTCCGAAGATTAATATATAAATACGGAGTTTACTGATGAACATTATGTTTATGGGCACATCGGATTTTGCGGTTGCCGCACTTTGTGCACTTTCCGAAAACAATCTAAAACCAAACATTGTTATATCTCAGCCGGATAAACCTCGCAACAGAGGGATTGTTACACCTACACCGGTAAAAGCAAAAGCTTTGGAACTGGGGATTGACGTTTTAACCCCTGATAAAATAAAAAACGGAGAATTCTCTGACACACTTAAAAAATACAATCCGGAAATTATTGTTGTTGTGGCATACGGCAAGATTTTACCCAAATACATTCTTGATTTTCCAAAGTTGGGTTGTATAAATATACATGCGTCACTTTTACCTAAATACCGAGGATCAGCGCCTATCAACTTTGCTATTATTAACGGTGAAAAGGAAACCGGTGTAACAACAATGTTCATGGATGAGGGCATAGACACCGGAGATATGATATTTACCGAAAAAACTCAAATTTCAGAAACTGACAATGTAGAAACCCTTCATGATCGAATGGCACAGATGGGCGGAAACCTAATAGTTAAAACACTGAGAGCTTTACAAGAAGGTACAGCGCCCCGCATTAAACAGGACGGTGAAAGCTCATACGCACCTATGATTGATAACCAAACACGTAAGATAGATTTTTCGTGCGATTCAAAAAAAATTGTAGATATTATTAGAGGTTTATGCCCTGTACCGACAGCGTTTTCGACATTTGAAGGTAAAAATGTTAAAATATACGATGCAATACAAGCTGATACAAACATAAATGCCGAACCGGGACAAATTTGTGATAATAAAAAACTCATAGTTAAAACAGGTAACGGAGCAATTGAAATTTTATCACTACAACCAGAAAGTAAAAAACGAATGAGCGGCGAAGACTTTTTAAGAGGTCATAAAAGCGGCCGCTTTGAATAGGAGTGAATTTAATGCCTTATTTTTTCATGGATTATTGGTATATAATACTTGTAATACCAGCAATAATATTTTCTTTAATTGCCCAAGCAAAAGTTAATTCAACTTATGCACATGCTGCAAAAACAGCTTCGCAAAGCGGCTTAACCGGAAAAGATATAGCAGAAAGAATTCTGCGTCAAAATGGAATAAATGATGTTTATGTTGTTCCTATTAAAGGAAATTTAACAGATAATTATAACCCTCGTACAAAAACAATCTCTCTTTCCGAGGGTGTTTATGATTCAACTTCAGTTGCTGCGCTTGGGATTGCAGCACACGAAGCAGGACATACTTGCCAGCATTATCAAAACTATTCACCTATCAGTGTCCGAAATGCGATTTTACCTGTTGCCAATATAGGTTCATCATTAGCAATCCCCCTTGTATTAATAGGATTTTTATTCAGCTGGCAACCCTTAGTTCTTGCAGGAATTGTATTCTTTGCAGCGGTTGTACTATTCCAGCTTGTAACTCTTCCTGTTGAATTCAATGCTTCAAACAGGGCTATTAAGGTTCTCGAAAGCGGCGTTTTACAGCCTGACGAACTTGCACAAACAAAAAAAGTTCTGTCCGCAGCCGCAATGACATATGTTGCAGCTCTTGCGGTTTCTCTTGCACAACTTCTCAGGTTAATACTTTTAGCAAGAGGAGACGACAGACGGTGACAGACATTTCAAGCTTGACATACGAACAGCTTGGTGAATTTATTAATTCCCTCGGGGAGCCTAAATTCAGAGTCAAACAAGTTTTTGAGTGGATTTCACGCGGAGTTCTGTCCTTTGACGAAATGACAAATCTTTCTAAAACTTTTCGTCAAAAACTTGCTGAGCAAGCAACAATGGCGACTCTTTCTGTTAAAAAAAAACTTGTTGACACAGACGGAACGGTAAAATATCTTTTTGAGCTTTCTGATGGCAATTTAATAGAAACAGTTGTTATGAGTTATAAACACGGCAAAAGTGTTTGCATTTCCTCTCAAGCTGGTTGTCGAATGGGCTGTAAATTCTGTGCCAGCACGCTGCTGGGAAAAAATCGTGATTTAACAGCAGGCGAAATGCTTTTACAGGTAGCATACGCTAATAAAGAAAATCATGTTTCCAATGTTGTCGTTATGGGTGTTGGTGAACCTCTTGATAATTATGATAACCTTATAATATTTTTAAAAAATTTAAAAGATGAAAACGGGCTTAACATCAGCCATCGTCACGTATCTGTTTCGACATGTGGAATTGTCCCTAAAATAGACGAGCTTGCAGATGAAGATTTGCAGATAACTCTTTCAATTTCTCTTCATGCACCGGATGACGAAACACGTGATATTCTAATGCCAGTTAATAAAACATATAATATAAAAACACTTATATCTGCTTGCGATAGATACTTTAAAAAAACAGGCAGAAGAATTTCTTATGAATATACACTTATTAAAGGTGTAAACGATACGGTGATACATGCAGAAAAACTTTCTGTTTTATTAGGCGGAAAGAACTGTCATATAAACCTTATCCCTGTAAATTATGTTAAAGAAAGAGGGCTTCTGCCGTCTGACAAATCCGCAGCAGATAGATTTTTAAAAACTCTTATAAAAAATGGGCTGAATGCCACTATGCGCCGGACATTGGGCGGGGAGATAAATGCTTCATGCGGACAACTCCGAAACAGTGAAAGTTAAATGTAATTGTTGTAAATTAATATTTTAAACATATACTTATTTTACACCAATACATGAAAGGACTGGTCATATAAAATGGTATTGCACGGCAAATCCGACATCGGAAAGCAACGACAGCAAAATCAGGATTGCTTTATAATACGTATGCTGAGCGACACCACCGGATATGGAATAGTATGTGACGGGATGGGCGGGCATAACGGCGGCAATGTCGCCAGTGAACTTGCTGTGCGCACTCTTGATAATCTACTTGTTTCTAATTTTGAAGATCCTGCAACCGTAAATATTGAAGCATTGCTCCGAAGTACGGTTCGTACTGCCAACGGAACGGTTTTTCTACATTCACTTAAGGACGAAACTCTTAAAGGAATGGGCACAACCGTTGTGATGGCTTATTATATGCCTGAAAGAATATATATAGCCAACGTAGGCGATAGTCGTGCATACTTTTTTGACGGTGAACGATTAACACAAGTGACACGAGATCATTCACTTGTTCAGGAAATGCTTGATAAAAATGAAATCACTCCTGAAGAAGCAAAGAGACACCCCTATAAACATGTAATAACTCGAGTTCTGGGCGTTACAAGTGATGTCGATGTTGATATTATGACTATGGATTTCGGGAATGAGGATGTTCTTTTATTATGTTCGGACGGGCTGACAAATATGCTGACTGACGAAGAAATTGAAGAGGTTTTAGCCGAATTTCCCTATAAAGACGCCTGCGATGAATTGGTTCGTCTGGCAAACGAACACGGAGGCCAAGACAACATAACCGTAACACTCATCTGCGGTGACAACGCTGTTTAAGGCAAGGAGAAAGGAAACTGAAATGGATAAGCTAATAGGAAAAGTCCTTGACGGACGTTATATAATAAAAGAGATTATAGGAACCGGCGGAATGAGTGTTGTCTACAAGGCAGAGGATACACTTGAAGACAGATTTGTTGCAATAAAAATTCTTAAAGAAGAATTTGTAAGTGAACCTAAATTCAGACGTCGCTTTTTAAATGAATCCCGAGCAATTGCTATGCTTTCACACGAAAATATAGTTGATGTTGTTGACGTTAATTTTGAAGGTGAGCTTCAATACATAGTTATGGAGCACATCGATGGAATAACACTCAAAGAATATATAAATTCAAAAGGTGCACTTCCTATTGAAGAAGCTCTAAATTACACTAAGCAGATACTACAGGCTCTTCGTCATGCCCATGAAAGAGGTGTAGTACACCGTGATATTAAGCCTCAAAATATAATGCTATTACAAGATAATAAAATAAAAGTCACGGATTTCGGCATAGCACATGTTTCGAATTTTGAAACAGTAACCATGTCTGAAATGGCCATAGGATCTGTACACTATATCAGCCCTGAACAAGCAAAAGGAATGCCCACCGACGAGAAAAGCGATCTTTACTCCACAGGGGTTATGCTTTATGAAATGATAACAGGCAGACTGCCGTTTGAAAGTGACACTGCTGTTTCTGTTGCTCTTATGCAAGTTCAACAAGATCCGCCTATGCCTTCGACATATATCCAAACATTGCCCGTTGGCATTGAACAAATAATTATAAAAGCAATGCAGAAAAAAGTAGCTTACAGATATCAAAACGCACAAGAGATGCTTGATGACATTGAAGCATTTGAAGAAGACAATTCAATAGTTTTTGATCATTCAACAGATATTTCTCTTGATGAATCAACAAAGATGCTTGGTCGAATAAAAATAGATGAAACACCTGAAGAGCGTAAAAGACTTATGTGGAAAAATAGGATATTTGCGCTTTGTTCAGGGGCTGCAGCAGCAATAATAGTTTTAATAATTGGCTCAATCTTATTGTTTACATTGGGATCTGAGGATTCTAATTTAATTGAGATACCTAATCTGGTAGGTCAGCTTGCTGCAAACGTGAAAGAAGATATCAGCATTATTAAATATTTCACAATAACAGAACAAGAAGCATATGACGATACTGTCAATCAGGGGTATATAATTTCACAAAACCCAGACGCCGGCAAAAAATACGAACAAGGCAAAGAAATAACGATCGTAGTAAGTAAAGGCAAAGAAATGACAACTGTTCCTCAAATAGTGGACATGGCTCCGGGACAAGCAAGAGTTATGATTGAAGGAGCAGGCCTTGTTTTCGGCAAAACAACATACAAACAAAGTAAAGATATACAAGAAGGGTTTATTATAACCTGTACTCCCGAGCCGGGTAGTTCTGTCGCAGCAGGAACGACAATTGATATAGTTATTTCCAAAGCGGAAGTAACGACATCTTCAACTGTTCCCGATGTTGTCGGCAAGTCGGAAGATGAGGCAAAGTCCACACTTTCCAAACAAGGACTTTTAGTTGAAATAAAAGCAACATATAACAATTCATATGCAGAAGGTCTTGTTATTTCAACATCCCCTACTGCAGGTACAGAAGTAAATGAAGGCGATACCGTAACTTTATATATATCTAAAGGTGCAAGTCCATCATCTCCCACAATCCCGCAAAATTTAATAGGGAAACAGGAAGACGAGGTCATTAGTATTCTGACGGGTCTTGGTCTTAAGGTAAACGCCGTAGAACATGAGAATTCGTCATATGAACCGGGTACGGTATATTCTGTTACACCACAACCGGGAACGACAGTGGAGGCCGGATCTACCGTAACAATTTCGGTGGCTGCAGGAAAAAATCCTGAACCTCAGCCGGAGCAACCAAACGAATGATGAAAAAAATAATAATTAAAGGTGTAGGCGGTCTTTACACTGTAAAAACGGGCGAAGGTAATATTGAATGCCGTGCAAGAGGTGTTTTTCGTAATGAGAATATTACGCCTCTCGTTGGAGATTACGTAGAAACAGAAAACGGAGTAATTACAAAAATTCTTCCGCGGAAAAACAGCCTAATTCGTCCACCCTGCGCTAATATAGATAAAATGTTTTTGGTTGTTGCACTTAATAATCCACTGCCTAATTTATATACTCTTGATAAAATGCTTGCGATAACTTATTATCACAATATTGAGCCTATATTGATTTTTAATAAAGCGGATTTGGGTGACGAGCTTTGTGTTGAAAATATTTACGGAAATCTGCCTATAAAACACTTCACACTATGTGCAACCAATGACAATCTTAACGTTGCGGAGAAATTACGGGATCTTATTAATGGAAACACTGTTGTTTTGAGCGGGCTTTCAGGTGTCGGCAAATCGACTCTTATGAATATTTTAGATAAAAACCTTTCACTGCAAACAGGATGTGTAGGTGAAAAATCCCTTAGAGGTAAACATACAACGCGCCATGTAGAGCTCTTTGATTTAGCCGGCGGCCGTGTTCTGGACACTCCTGGATTCAGCAATTTACTTTTTGAATATTTTGACATCAAAGACCGTTCACTTCTGGCTGGATGTTTCCCTGAATTTACCGAGTATATGGGGAATTGCAGGTTCTCTGATTGTGCACATATTAAAGAACCCGGCTGCGGCATTATAAATGCGGTTAAAGATGGTATTATACCTAAAAGCAGACACGACCATTATAGGCAGATGTATGATGAAATAGGACCTTTAGAAGAGTGGAAAGATAAATGAGAGCATTAATTTTTTGTAAAAGTGACGGCGACAGTTTGCCGATAGAAATAAAAAAGAATGACTTTATAATTTGTGCAGACAGCGGCGCAGAATATGCTTGGAGATGTGGCGCCACGCCTTCTCTTTTTGTTGGAGATTGTGACAGTTTTTCTAAAAACATTGCTGATAAATTCAGTTGCGAAAAAATATATTTACCTGAAGAAAAAGACTGCACAGACACATATTTTGCAGTTCAAAAAGCTCTTGAGAAAGGTGCCGACGAGATTATTATCTGCGGAGGTTTAGGGGGCCGGCTGGACCACACACTTGGAAACATTGCAACACTACGTCATGTAAAGATGAGCGGGAAAAAAGGGTTTTTATGTAATGAAAACACAATAGTTCACTATCTTTGTGATAACTCAAAACTATTACTTCCCTATTCCTCGCACTGTGAATACATTTCATTAATTGCTCTTACCGAATCAACCGGTATTACTTTAAAAAATTTAAAATACCCTCTTGAAAACTATACAATGAAAACAGATTTTCCTATCGGTGTAAGTAACGAGTTTGTCTCGCAAAAAGACGCTACCGTTTTTATGAAAAATGGTGAAATTCTGGTAATATTAACTTTTAAGAATTAAAACACAAATAACGTTAAAAATAACAATACCTAAGATAAAGAAAGGTATTGTTTTTTTATGAAAATTAAAGATATTATGTCAAGGGATATAAAATATATATCACCCGAATCAGGAATTGACGAAGCCGCTAAAATAATGGAAGACGATGATATCGGATTTGTACCTGTTGTTTCAGACGGACTTTTATGCGGAGTTTTAACCGATAGAGATATTACTCTTCGTTGTGTTGCAAAAAAATCCAACCCCGATAATATGACAGCAAAAGATGTTATGTCAACCCGACTTGTGCACATAAGCCCTGATCACTCTATAACAGAGGCAGCAAGGCTCATGGCAAAAGAACAAATCAGGAGGCTTCCTGTATGTGAAGACGGAAGGCTTGTGGGAATTATTACGTTGGGAGACATCTCCAGATGTAAGAATTATTTTTCTGAAACAGCCGCCGCGTTTTGCGACATTTCAAAACCTGAATAACAATTGCCAAGACATTGGGAATCCTTTGTCTTGGCAGTTTTACATAAAAAATAAATATATAAACAGGGCTACACAAATTTAAATAATAGTTCATTATTAAAAATTTCAGGTTTAAAATATTTATTATTTATATTAAATAAAAAGCACATGAATAATAAATTTTATTAAGATAACAAGTAATTATTAGCTACAAAAATTATTAAAGGAAGCCAGTTTTTAGCTTAATATACCACAATATAAATTACAATTGACAAAACGCGAAAAATGTTGTATAATATATAATTAAAGGAGTGCGTTAAATTGACAGTTTCACTTGGAATTATTGCTTATAACGAAGAAAAATATCTTAATAACATATTTAAAGACCTTTGCGCCCAAGACTTTGACCACAGCAAAATCGAAGTTGTATTGATAAACAGTGCATCAACTGATAATACAAACGCTATTATGGAGGATTTTGCAGCACGAAATGAGGGGTTTATGAGCGTAAAAGTTCTGGAAAATCCTAAAAAAACTCTACCCTGCGGTTGGAATGTTTTTATCAATGAATCGGAAGGAGACCTTCTGATAAAGTGGGATGCGCATGCTTCATTTCCGCCGGACTTCATTACGGCATCAGTCCGTTGTATAGAAAGCGGTGAAGATGTATGCGGGGGAATTCGACCCTGCATAGTCGATGAAAACACACCATATAAAAACACACTTTTACTTGCTGAAAATTCACTTTTCGGCAGTAGTTTTGCACCCTATCGCCGAAATACCGGCAAGGAATATGTAAAATCGGTTTTTCACGGTACTTATAAGAGAGAAGCCCTTATAAAAATCGGCGGATTTGATGAACGCCTTACTCGTACAGAAGATAACGATATTCATTATAGACTACGTAAAAACGGATATAAAATCTGTTTTGATAATAAAATACAATCAAAGCAGCTTATACGAGCTTCTTTTTCAAAAATGCTTAAACAAAAATATGCAAACGGTAAATGGATTGGTTTAACAACGGCTGTACAGCCTAAATGTTTAGAACTTTATCATTTTGTACCGTTTTGTTTTATTGTGGGAATAGTTTTAACAACAATACTTGCTTGCTTCGGAATATGGCAACTTGCAGCACTTATGTGGGCTCTTTACGGAATTTTAGATATTGCAATGAGCGCCGCAACAATTATTCGCAATAAACATTTTCATATTTCACAACTTTTATTACCTATAATGTTTTTACTTTTGCATATCGCTTATGGAATAGGAACAGTGGTTGGATTTGTAAAAATTCCTTTTTGGAAGGAGAAAAAACATGAATGATTTTTCTCTGAGGGAGCTTCAACAAAAAAGTCTTGAAATTGCATTGTATTTTAAAGAATTTTGCAACGAGCACGGGCTTTTGTTCTTTATGTGTGGTGGCTGCTGTATCGGTGCACTTCGACATAAAGGATTTATCCCTTGGGACGACGACGTTGATGTTTTTATGCCCAGGGATGATTATGAAAAGTTAAAAAGGTTATGGCCGGAATATGCGAATACGGAAAAGTATTCCTGTGTCTTTTCCGATAAAACAATAGTAGACGGAAATTTATTTATTACCATCAGAGACAACGAAACAACTGCAATAAAGCCCTATCAAACAAATTTAGATATAAGCCATGGAGTTGCCCTTGATGTTTTACCGCTTGATGGCTGGCCTGACAGCAGCATCAAACGTAAATTCCAAGTTTTTTGGGCTCTTATTTATTCCATATATTGTGCTCAAACGGTTCCGGTAAACCACGGAAAAGCTGTTACTTTATGCGGCAAAATCGCATTGAGTATAATTCCTTCTAAAAAACTACGTTATAAAATATGGAAACTTGCAGAACGTAAAATGACAAAATATAAAATTAATGAATGTGATAATATTACCGAACTTTGCTCAGGGCCTTATTATATGAAAAAGCAATATCCGAGATCAGCTTTTGACAAAGCTCTTTGGGTAGATTTTGAAAATGTTCAAATGCCAATTCCTGAAGGATACGATATTTATCTTAAAACGGCGTTTGGCGATTATATGCAAATGCCGCCGCCGGAAAAACAAAAACCTCATCATGACGCAGTATTTATTGATTTACATAATACTTATAAAAAATATAAAGGTATACATTACCTTACCGAAAGGGATGACCTTAAATGATTTTCGGAGCAATTCTCGCCGGCGGAGTCGGAAGCAGAATGAAAATAGCGGACAGGCCAAAACAATTTTTACCATTAGGTGAAAAACCTATACTGATTCATACACTTGAAAAATTTTTACTTAGCACACGTTTCGAAAAAGTATATGTCGGAGTTCACGAAAAATGGGTTCTTCATGCTAAGGATCTTGTAAAAAAGTATATTTCAGAACCAGAACGCGTTGAAATAATCGAAGGTGGAAAAGACCGTAACGGCACAATAATGAACGTAATAAACTCCATCGAACAAACATACGGAGAAAGCGCTGACCATATCATCGTCACACACGATGCTGTTCGTCCGTTTTTAACGATACGTATTATTGAAGAGAATATAGATGCGGCAATACAATACGGAGCTTGTGACACTGTCATTGCAGCAACAGACACAATTGTGCGTTCTGACGAAGGGGAATTCATAACAGAAATCCCTGAACGTCGTTTGATGTACCAAGGTCAGACTCCTCAAAGTTTTAACATGTCGCTTCTTAAACGCATTTATAATTCACTAACCGAAGAACAAAAAAACATACTCACCGACGCTTGTAAAATATGTGTAGTCGGAAATGTACCGGTTCGCCTTGTAAATGGTGACGTTGCAAATATGAAAATCACTACAATTGAGGATTACCGTGTTGCGGAAGCGATGGCGGGAGGAAACAAACGTGATTAATTCAATTTATCAGCTTGTAAGCCCTCATGTATTTTCCGTTAAATACCAGCAGATGGATACAAATGATAAAGTTATTATACGGCCTGAGTATATGGCAATATGTCATGCGGATCAACGTTATTACAGAGGGCTCAGAAATCCTAAAGATCTGGCAAAAAAATTGCCCATGGCCCTTATCCATGAGTGTGCGGGCATTGTTATAAAAGATAACAGCGGTTCATTTAAGGCTGGGCAGAGGGTTGTAATGGTTCCAAATATTCCGGGAGACAGTCTCGACGGGATATATGAGAATTACGCACCCAACAGCGGGTTTCTTTCAAGCGGACATGATGGATTTATGCGTGAGCTTGTCAGCATAAACAGCGACCGTGTTGTATCATATGAAAATATCGATTCGACGACTGCAGCAATTACGGAATTTATAAGCGTTGCAGTTCATGCTGTCTCACGTCTTGAAAAAAAGGCTCACTCATATCGGAATGATTTTGTTATTTTCGGAGACGGAAGTCTTTCATATGTTGTAAGCCTTGTGCTTAAAAATGTGTTCCCTTCTGCGAAGATAACTGTTGTAGGCATGAATCCTAAAAAGCTTGATCTTTTCAGCTTTGTTGATAATACTTATCTTGTAAACGAACTTCCGGAGGATTACCGTTGCGATCATGCATTTGAATGTTGCGGCGGTGAAGGAAGTCAGTCTGCTATATCTGAGATAATAGCTCATATAAGACCCCAGGGTACAATAATGTTAATGGGTGTAAGTGAAAACCCCGTACCTATTTTCACACGTATGGTTCTTGAAAAAGGACTCACAATTATAGGCAGCAGCCGTTCAGGCCGAAAAGATTTTGAGCGTGCAATATCTCTTATGCAAAATGTTGAAATGCAAACAAGATTAACTTCAATTATTCAGGAAGACGAGCCGGTGCATTATGTAAAAGACATCCACCGTGCTTTTGAAACAGATCTCACCACACCATTTAAAACTGTTTTTAAGTGGAATATATAAATTAATTAAAAAAGGATTATTGCGGACAAGAAGGTGTTTTCAAAAATTATACGTACTTCGCCTCACCGCACGGTATACCCTATGCCTAAAATAAGCATAATAGTTCCTATTTATAATGTTGAACCATATCTTGATAAATGTGTAAATTCAATTCTATCGCAAACATTTACAGATTTTGAACTTATACTTGTTGACGACGACTCGCCAGACCGTTGCGGAGAAATGTGTGACGAGTATGCAAAAAATGACAACCGTATAAAAGTAATACATCGTAAAAACGGAGGATTGAGTGCAGCAAGAAACAGTGGCATTGATGTTGCGAAAGGCGAATATATAGGCTTTATTGATAGTGATGACTATATTGATGAGGGCATGTACGAACATTTATATAAAGCTATAACAAAATACGACGCGGATATTGCCTGCGGAGGGATTTTTGACACATATCCAACAAAAACAACTATTCTTTACGAACCGCTGGATCAAGTTTGCGTAAACGGAGAAGAAGCGTACAGAATAATGATGGAAGGGAAACACAGCTCATACTCAGTCTGTGGTAAACTCTTTTCCGCCAAATCTATAGGGGATGTTCGCTTTCCCGAAGGTCGTCTTTATGAAGATGTATTCTTCTTACCTGATTATATTCAAAATGTTCAAAAAGCTGTAATTGATAATAAGCCATTTTACCACTATGTTCACCGCCGTGAAAGTATTACAACAAAAAAAATAACCAAGAAAAATTGTGATATTCTTGATGGCTATCAACACAACCTAGATATTATTAATAAAAAATATCCTAATTTAATTAAATACGGCGAGTTCAGATATTTTTGGGGTTGTTTTGTGTTGCTGGACGGAATTATGGCTGAGGAAAATCCTAAAGAAAACCCTCTTTATAATGAAGTTCTTGATAAAATAAGAAAAAATACTTTTAAAATATTACGTATCCCTTATTTTAGAAAAAAAAGGCATATTGCAGTGTGTATATTAAGATTAAATACAGCATTATACCGTTTTTTTGTTGTCAGAGACGCAGGTCGTATATGAAGGAGAAGCTTAAATAATGAAGAAAAAAATTGAAAACATTGCTTACAAATGCACTTTCCCCTATATTTTAATATATCTATTCTATGTTTGCATTAATGATATCTTATTTTTTATAAATTTATTAAATCCTATTAATAAGCTAATTTATCCTATGTTTGCAATAGCCGGTGCAATTCTGATTATTATAGACTTTTTCGGGCAAAGGCGAATGTTGAAAGCAAAAGGTTCATTGTTTTTGGTATTATTCGTTATTTTTACAGGTATTTCATCTCTTATAAACGCACGTTATGGGTTTGTAGAAAACGTAAAAACCATTGTTTGGACAGCAATACTTTTTTTTGTCATTTATTCATTTACACAAATGCAATCAAAAACAGATTCTATAAAACAACTTAAAATTATCTCAAACACAATTACTCCTATTTATTTCGGCGGAGTTATAGTTTCTTTTATGCAATTTGTTTTTCAAATTAATTATAATGTTCTTTCCTTAGATTCTGGCAAAAGTATGCGTCAAGGGTTTACCGAAGGCAGACTGTTTGGTGTTTTTTATGATCCGAATTACTCAGGAATAACTTGTCTTTGCATGATAGCATTAAGCGTATTTTTTATATTAAATTCTAAAAATATCTTGCTTAAAATATATCATTGGGTTAACATTGTTTTTCAGATTCTATATGTTGTTTTATGTGCATCACGCACCGCACAGCTTGCAGCATTAATTGCTCTTATTATATGTATTCCATATCCACTTTATCGTTTCTTACGTAATAAACAAAAAATACGCTTTGTTTCATTTATTATAGCGTTATCTGTTGCGGTAGGTTGTTGTGTGGTTGTTGTATACGGAACACAACTTATACGAGAAGGTGCAAGTTATCTACCTTCGCTAATAGGTGTTACACAAAAGAATCCGACAGGAACAGAAAAACCTGGAAACAATCATCAAGTTATTATGACACGCCCGGATACAGGTACCGAAAGCGAAATTTCAAACCACCGTATTGAAATATGGTTAGGGGGGTTAGAAATATGGAAATCAACACCGTTTTTCGGAACATCTCCAAGAAATAATCTTATTTACGCAAAAGAAGTTATGCCTGACAGCTTTATAGCAAAAAGCGGATATTCCATGCATAACGGTTATTTGAATGTTCTTGTCAGCACTGGATTCTTCGGGGCGATTTCATTTATCGGATTTGTTGTTATGTACCTATGTTGTGTTATAAAAAGATTTCTAACAGCAACTAAATCAACTGATTTCTCGAAACCAGCAGTATTATTATCTATATTAATATGTTGTTCTTTAGGTGCAATGTCTCTTCAAATGTTGATATTTATGAACTCTATTAGAGAAGTATTTTTCTGGACAATATTAGGATATATGCTTTCACTTATGCCAGGTGATACTACTGACGAAAAACAACCTGTTCTCTATCGATTAAGCGAAAGTTTAATTTCTCATTTAAAAAAAGAGAGGAATATATGAAAGTTTGTTTTATAGATTACGATTATTCTGTAATGGGTGGGATAGAGAAGGTATTAATTGATTTAGCAAAAAGCCTTAATGGTAAATACGAAGTATCCATTTTAAGTATACTTTCAAAAAATAAAAAACCGTATTTTCCATTAAGCGAAAATATTCCTGTAACTGTTCTTTGTGAAAAAGAGAAAAGGTTAAGATGTCTTATAAAAGATTGTAAAGATCCTCTAAAAAACTTTTTTAAAAAAAACAATCCGGATATTTGCTTAATTTTTGGAACATACCCTATACCAATCCTTATTAAAACAATTTTATCATCAAAATGTAAATTTATATTTTGTGATCATGGTGCGCTAATTAACCAGTGGAGTGATAAAAAACAGACATTTTTTCGTTTTATTGCATCAAAGATATGTACCAAAACAATAGCTTTGACAAAGCGAAACAAGGATGATTATATTAAGCGATTCCTTGTGCCTAAGAAAAAAATAGATTATATATATAATCCGGCACCTGACAATATTATATATAAACCATATGATACATCTATAAAAAGAATCCTTTCAATTGGAAGGTTTTCACATGAAAAAGGCTTGGATTTGCTTGTTGAAGTTGCAAAATCAGTGCTTGAAAAACAACCGGAATGGGAATGGCATATCTATGGTGAAGGTGAAACTTTTAACCAAACAAAAAAGGATATTGAAATAAAAGGTCTTTCAAACAGAGTTATTCTTTGTGGAAAAGTTGCTTCTACTGCTGACATTTATAAAAATTATTCTATTTTCACTTTAACGTCATATCGGGAAGGACTACCACTTGTACTAATCGAGGCAAAAACAGCCGGGCTTCCAATGGTCTCATTTGACTGCATCACAGGTCCTTCGGAAATAATTGAAAACGGTGAAAATGGATTTTTAATTCCTTGTTATGATAAAGATTTAATGAGCTATAAAATTAACGAACTTATCAATAACGATGAGATGCGTCTTACATTTTCTAAAAATGCATTGAAAAATCTTGATGCATTTAAAAAAGAAAATATAACTGCTCAGTGGATAAATTTAATAGAATCCTTTAAGTAGAAAAAAGCGTAAAGGCATTTAAGATGCCTTTACGCTTTTTTCTGTCAATATAAAAATTACTATTTATCATATTTGTATGATCTTACAAAATTGATAATTGTTCTTCGTTCTTTTCCACACAAAGCAAACACAACTGCATAAAACAGCGGAATAATAACAAGTGATGTCAACCCAGCACTTATTATCAATCCAATATATCCGTTGGTAACAAACGGGATATAACGGCTCACAAATACAAGTACTGTCATCAATGAAGCATTTATTAGAGTTATTTTATATGTGTTCCATGGTGAACGTCCAAGAATTTTTCTATTGGAATAAATAATGACATCATTCGTACGATAGAAAAGAGCTATAATTGTACCTAAAAGAACTCCTGTTATGCCTAACTTAAAAACAAGAATTGATGAGATAGTCAGGTTAATTCCTGTTTCCAAAAGAGAACGCCATTGAGTTTTTCTGAAGTGACCTGCAACGTTTATTGTATTAAGACCTGCGTTTCTAACAACCACAAGCAACTCAATAATTATAAACAATAGCGGAAGGTTATTAAACAGATAGTTCTGATCAAATCCTGCGGTATAAAGCTTCATAAATGGCATATAGAATATATATGTAACTGTAGCTAACGAAAATCCAAATGTTTGATAAGCTGCATCGTACACGTTAATACGTGTTTTATAAAGCTCTTTATCAGTTGAATAGGTTTGTCCTAATATAAATGTAAGCCCCGATGAAACATTGTTGAATAAAGTTGAAAGCATAGACATTATTAGCTTATACATTGAGTAAACACTAGAAATAGAAAGCCCACAAACCATTGTTAAAATTAAAACATCTGTATTTGCAAAAACAAGGCTCGAAAATTGGTGTACCATGACCGAATTTTTTTGCGAAATTGCAGTATAATCAGGAGGAGTAGACATATCAATCCATTTATAATGTTTTTTAACGTATAACGAAATTATAAGAACCTGCAACAGATTAATTATAAAAAATGAAATCTGAATACCAAGTATATTAAATCCCATTAAAAGTAAAACAATTTTTGCTACACTGCTTAACGTTGTAATCAAAGTCTGAGTATTTGTTGTAATGTACTTTTTACCGGAAGCATCAAGTAGAAGCTTATACTTTTCTTGTAAAGCAAAATTTATTACACTATTCAAACCTGTAAAAAACACGACGCCGAACACCATATAAAATCCGAACTGAGATCTTACGGAAATGCCAAAAATACTTGCAAAAATTAATAATGCAATAAGATAAACAACAGATACTTTTTTATAATACTTGTTAGTCGCTGATAAAATTGCGTTTATTCCATACTTGTCATCTGTAGCTACCGGACGGTATAGTGATTGTACAGTAGTAACTCCTATCCCTGCCTCTATAAGCGTAAAACAAGCGAAAACCTGATTTATAGTCTGCATAAGTCCGTTTGTTTCAGACCCAAGATTTTCTACAAAAAGTTTAGGAACAAGTATTCCTAAAACAAGCGTTATAGCTTGTCCTAGTATTGCGTATAAGACATTGTTTACGCCATCCTTACCTTTCAATATATTTTACCTATCCTTTTAAATAATTTGAAAAAATAATAAAGTAACTCAGGTTTTATTAACAAAAGATTATTAGCAATCTTACGTTGTTTTGATTTAAGATTAACTCTAGATGCATTTTCGCGAAAAAAACAGTCTGACGAAATTTTCTTTATTTTATCTATAACTTCTTTCTTTGATTTACGATCTGTTATTGCAACAAGCCTAGAAATCGATAACAATACATCTGAAATATAAATTTCGCAGAGAGAAGGAAAAGAAAATTCTGACCCAAATATTTTTTTAAATTCTATATCTGCAGTCATATAAAGCGATGTGAACTCTTCATAAAAATTTGGTCTTACAACTTTTGTCAAACTGTTATCTGAAATATTATTATAAATATACGGTGCTTTTTTAATGATACAAATACTGTTAATGTTTTGCAAATAATATATGTTAAATAATAAATCTTCGCCAATAGATCGATTAACATCAAAAACTGTTTTTATCGCCGTAAGGGTGTATAGCTTATTACATGGACTGTTAAACAACCATCTTTTATAAAGAGCCTCTACATATTCCGAAAATTCCGAAATTAAAAATAAACCTTCACATGCTGGTATATTTTCAAAATATTTAACACCATCAAAAAATTTGTAACCGCATATAACAAGTCCTGCATTGCTTTCATGCGAAGCAGATATTAGAATTTCACACATTTGAGGCTCGATAAAATCATCGCTGTCAATAAACTGAACATACTCACCTGTTGCAGACTGTAAGCCTGTATTACGAGCAGAGGAAACACCTCTGTTATTTTGATGAACAACTTTAATGCGTCCATCTTCAGTAGACAGTGTATCACATATTTCACCACTACCATCAGGTGAACCGTCGTCTACAAGAATTATCTCTAAATTTTTATATGTCTGTCCCATTATTGAACGGACGCATCTTTCAATATATTTTTCAGATTTATAAACAGGTATTATAACACTTATTTTTCCTGTTTCAGACATTCCTTATCCTCCGAGTGTTTATTTTTTCTATGTATAATTAGGAACACAACAACTCCCCCTCCGGTAATAATTAAAACACCGGTAAAAATGAGTATCCACTTTAATGTCCCTTTATTATTTGCTTGAAGGTCTTCTGCGGCAGAAGTTTCTTCCTGCTCTTCAATTTTCTGAGATAAAACTTCATTAAGCTTTGAGACTATATCATCAATTTCGTATTGTGAATTCTCTTCTGTAAAAGTTCTTGCTTTTTCTAAAAGAGTTTGCAGATTACTCCAGTTTTCCGCTGAAAATTCTTTTTCAGTTATAAACTCCGTACTGTTTAAAACTGCATTAAGTGCCGAAACATCGGATTTTACCTTTTCTTCTCCTGGTTTTAACAGCGAAAGTATTGCCGACGTTAATGCATTATCCGCAGCTGTAATAACTTCATCAGACTCGTCGGACTTCACTTTACGAGCTGATTCAAGAGCTGTAATAAGCTGTTGCCAAGTCTCAGGAGTATAATCGCCTTCCGACAGTGCAGATGCTGAAGCAATAGTCGCGGTCAGCTTTTCAAATGCCGAAGCATTTACTGATATAAGAGAATCAATTGCTTTTTTAAGAGCCTCTGCTGCTTCGTCTATTTCGTTTTGTGTATTTGCTTCTGTTATATTATCCGCTGCACTAAGAGCTTTTTCCAACACAGAAAAAGTTGATGTGGTATAGTTGCTTTTTTTCAACTCACGGGCTTTGTCAATAAGCTCTCTCAAAGCAGAAACATTACCCTTTGCAACATAATCAGGCGGAAAAACAGTATTTCCGAATATCATGGTATTCAATTTTCTAGGGGTTAAGCTAAAGGGATCTCCGCCACTTCCGTAATCAATGGCTAAATAAAACGGAGATTGTTGTATTGAGTCTAAAAGAGCAATACCCAACCCCATTTTCGCCCCGACTTTATGCCTAGGTAGGCGGTCTCTTAAATTTAAAGCCGTCCAAGATATAAAAAATTCCAGATCATACCCATCGGCAGAGATTGTCGAGGCTGAACGGACCCCAATAGTTTCCGAAACCTTACATTTAAACTGATTGTATTCGTAATTGCTGGGCGGGCCTTTTGTTTCAGGGGAAGAGTAGTATGAAAATGCATATGAAAAAATATTATCCGTATTTGTTGTACGATAATAGAACGGGTCTATGGAAAGCATAACACAGTCTCCTGCGTTTTGTCCGCCGCCGTCAGGATATGAAAAACCTCGAGACTTATCTTGCGCTACAACGCGAAAATAAAGCCCTCCGTTTTGGACATCCATAACCTCGCCGCTTTCGTTTGGATCGCCATACCACATTATGTAAACATCATAACCCTTACATGCATTATCTTTATCCTGAATGAGGTTTTTAACAGCTGTTCCGTCACCCATAATACAACCGACCCAGTCGTAACCCTTTTCATAATTCATAAAAAAATGATATGCCCCGTACCATTCATATTCAGTTGTTGTTTTACCATCCACAACAGGAGGTATAGCCGCCTGAGGGACAGTGTATTCTCGTGCTGAAAATATCAGAGGGAAAAGTACTGTAAACATTATTATAAATAAAGCCGATATAAAATATTTTTTCATTGCTCTTCCTCCCGTTGTGTATTGCTTGAATTATGAACACATTATTATTTTTTTGCCACCGTATACTGATAAAAACCTTCTTCGGTTTCATCAATAATGTAACGAACTAAAATAACGTATTTAACCCCGTCGGTTGTTTCAATCTGATAACGAGCATCTTTTTGAGTAACACCATTTGTGATTTCCACATTGCGGGCAAGAGGTTGAGAGTCTTTTATTTCACCCTCAACCGTTACCCCTTCCTGAAAGGTTGCATCAGATCGAAAAAGCTCGTCTTGCGTCTTTTCGTCGCCAGTTGCCATTGCTGTAAACATTTTCTTAACCGCCGTATCAAGCTCAGGGTCAGAAAGTGTCATAGATAACGCACTACACCCCGATAAAAAGCACAAGCAAATTATTATAGAAAAACAAATTATCTTTTTCATTTTACAACTAAATTTACAAGTTTTCCGGGAATGTATATTTCTTTTACAATTTGTTTACCTTCTATTTGAGCTGCGATTTTATCATCTGTTTTAGCTTCCGAAAGTATAAAGTCTTTATCTGCATCTGCAGCAACTTTTATTACACTACGAAGCTTACCGCATATCTGAACAGGTATTTCAAGAACGCTGTCTTTTGTTTTTTCTTCGTCGTATTCCGGCCATTTTGCCTGGCAGCAAAGGCCTTCAAAACCGCAACGAGACCAGAGCTCTTCCGCAAGATGCGGAGCAAACGGCGTAAGCATTGAAAGATACGTTTTCATTTCGCCTTTTGTAATCTTTTGCTTTGAATATATTTCATTAAGAAGTGCCATTAGTGCTGCAATTGCAGTATTAAACGACATTCTGTTAATGTCATCGTTAACTTTTTTAATTGTTTTATGGAAGCTGCTTTCAAGTTCTGCTGAATAATTTTCTTCGTCTGCAACCATATAAAGCAACCCCTCAACTCTGTCAAGGAATCTTCGGCAACCCTTAACACCGTTTTCGGACCAAGGAGCTGCTTTTTCAAAGTCGCCTATAAACATTTCATAAAGGCGCATGGTGTCTGCACCATACTCGTTTACAATATCATCAGGATTAATAACATTCCCGCGCGACTTAGACATTTTTTCGCCGTTTGAACCCAATATCATACCGTGTGAGGTTCTTTTAGCATAGGGTTCCGGATTTGGGACAACACCTATATCGTATAAAAATCTGTGCCAAAAACGTGAATACAGAAGATGCAGTGTCGTATGTTCCATACCGCCGTTATACCAATCAACAGGCATCCAGTATTTAAGAGCTTCAGGTGAAGCTATAGCCGTATCACAGTCAGGGTCACAATATCTTAAAAAGTACCAAGAAGATCCGGCCCATTGAGGCATTGTATCTGTTTCACGTTTTGCCGGGCCTCCGCAATGTGGACAAGTAGTATTAACCCAGCTTGTAATCTTTGCCAGAGGAGATTCTCCGTTATCTGTGGGTTCAAAATTTTCTACATCGGGAAGAGTAAGAGGCAACTCGCTTTCCGGCAGCGGAACGCAACCGCATTTGTCACAAAAGACAACTGGAATAGGTTCACCCCAGTAACGTTGACGTGAAAATACCCAATCACGGAGTTTATAATTTGTTTTCTTTGTGCCTATACCCTTTTCATCTAAGAATTCTGTGATCCTAACCTTTGCGTCAGCTACAGAAAGTCCATTTAAAAAGTCCGAGTTGCACATAATACCTGTTTGAATATCCGTAAATGCTTCTTTTGAAACATCACCACCGGCTACAACTTCAATTATAGGTAGATCAAAAGCTTTTGCAAACGCATAGTCACGTTCGTCATGGGCCGGTACAGCCATAATAGCACCTGTGCCATAGCTCATCAAAACGTAATCAGAAACAAATATAGGAATTTCTTTACCATTAACCGGGTTTATTGCGGTAACGCCATTAAGACGTACACCTGTCTTATCTTTTACAAGTTCGGTTCTTTCAAAGTCGCTTTTTTTTGCAGCTTCTTCACGATATGCAACGGCTTCAGCATAATTCTTAAGTTGATTTTTCCATTTTTCTACATATGGATGTTCAGGAGAGATAACCATATATGTTGCACCGAAAAGTGTATCCGGTCGTGTGGTATAAACACGTAACTTATCGCCGGAAGTTGTATCAAAATCAACTTCTGCACCGGTAGATTTACCTATCCAATTTATTTGCTGTGTTTTAACACGAGGTATATAATCAACCGTATCAAGTCCGTCTATAAGTTTTTCTGCATAATCAGTAATCTTCAGAACCCATTGTGTTTTGTTCTTTCTAATAACTTCACTGCCGCAACGCTCACAAACGCCATTAACAACCTCTTCGTTTGCCAAAACGCATTTGCAGGATGTGCACCAGTTTACTGCCATTTCTTTTTTATATGCCAATCCGTTTTCAAGTAATTTAAGGAAAATCCATTGTGTCCAACGGTAATAATTAGGATCGGTAGTATTTATCTCTCTTGACCAGTCAAAAGAAAGCCCCAGAGATTTTATTTGATCTTTAAAATGTTCTATGTTCTTCTCAGTTACAATGCTGGGATGTATATTGTTTTTTATAGCATAGTTTTCTGTAGGAAGCCCAAAAGCATCCCAACCCATAGGATACAGAACATTAAAGCCCTGCATTCTCTTCTTGCGGGCAACTATGTCAAGAGCTGTATATGGGCGAGGATGTCCTACATGAAGCCCCTGCCCCGACGGATACGGGAATTCTACAAGAGCGTAAAACTTAGGTTTAGAGTAATCATTCTTAACCTCGTAAACGTGTTTTTCATCCCATACACGTTGCCACTTTTTTTCAATATTTTTATGATCGTACCCCATTTTTATTCCTCCAGAAATCCAGATATATCAATTTCCTCGCCGTCCGCCCAAAAGCGTTCAAGGTCGTAATGCTCACGCAATTCTTTATTATAAACATGGACAATTATATCTTTGTAATCAAGTAAAATCCAGTTGCCGGCATCCTTACCTTCACGATGAAGAATTTTAAAACCAGCTTCTTCAAGCTGGAATTCGCACTCATCCGCCAACGCCCTTACCTGAGTAGTTGATGTTCCGTTACATATAATAAAATAATCCGCAAGAGTTGTTAGGCTGTCAACCTTAATAACCTTTATATCAACGGCTTTTTTGCTGTCAAGAGCCTTCACCGCAGTCTTTACCATTTTTTCAATAGTCATATATTTACCTCCGTTAAACTGTTATAAAATTCAAAAGTATCTTTATATAAATAAATTCCTTTTTTCACATTTTTTTCAATACACCATTGCACACCTATAAAGCATGTTTTATCAAGATCTTCAAAAGCCAAATGCCTGAGTTCGTCCACAATATCGTACTCTCTGTTAGGTTCAATAAAATCTGCAACATATATAATCTTTTCAAAAAGTGTCATATTGTTACGACCTGTGGTGTGGTATCGAATTCCGTAAAATATTTCTTCATCATTTATGCCTAACTCGTTTTTAACGTAGTATGCACCGGTTATTTGATGAAAAATCTTTTTTGATTTTAGGGTTTGTTCATCACATGGAATATTATATTTTTTAAACATTGCAAGCTGCTCCGCCTCGTCGCAATTTTTAGTGACGTCGTGAAGCAGCCCTGTTAGTCGTGCTTTTTCAACATCACAGCCGTAGCGTTCTGCTAATTTACCGGCAGTTTCCATAGCGCCCAAGGAATGTGTGAACCGTTTTTGTGTAAGCCTGTTTCTGAGCAGTTCAATGTAATCTAACATTTGTATAGATTGTTCTCCTTAATGTATTTTTCAACGGCGGCAGGTAAATATCCGCTAAAATCCGCACCGTTTTTTATTTTCTCGCGTATCTGCGTTGACGACACCACGAAAGGTGATGTTTCAAATACTTTGATATTTGCACCGTATTTATCTTTTAAATACTTTGCATGTGTGTTTAGTTTATTAAGATCATCACCGGTTCGTGAAAGGACTACAACTGTACATATTTTAAAAATATCTTCAAATCTGTGCCAGACTGTTTCTATATTCAAAATCATGTCTGAGCCCATATAAAGATATAGATCATCATCGTATTGTTTAAAATATTCAAGAGTGTCAATTGTATAGCTTTTACCGCCTCGCTGAATTTCAAAATCGCTTACTTCAGAAATATCTCCAAATGCAATCTCTGCCATTTTCAATCTGTCTTCATCACTTACAACACGTAAAAGTTTTTTATGAGGAGGTGTCCCGGTTACTGTAACAATAGCTTTATCAAGTGATGCATTTTTTATAAAATTTTCAAGAGCCTTTCTGTGTCCCAGATGAGGGGGGTTAAAAGTTCCGCCAAAAATCCCTGTTCTCATTTAGGTAAAACAATAATAGGCTTTTTTGCGGGACGATAAAGAACAGCTTTTGCCCCTATTACCTGAACAACATCTCCACCAACCTGAGAAACTATATCATTAGCTATATCACGTATCGGTGTCATTGCGCTTTCAAGACATTTAATTTTTATTAATTCACGAGCTTCCAAAGCATCATCTGCCTGTTTAAGAACGTTATCCGTGACCCCGTCCTTACCTATAATTAATATTACATCATAATTATTTGCCAATCCACGTAAAAAAGCGCGTTGTTTACTTGTCATTTATTTTCTCCTTAATAACCGGGACGATTTTTTCAAGGGCGCGTCCGCGGTGGCTTATTTTATTTTTTTGTTCACTGTCAAGCTCTGCAAATGTTTTCTTGTACTCTTCCACATAAAAAAGGGGGTCGTATCCAAATCCGTTTTCACCTTGAGGAGATTTAAGAATTATGCCCTCACACTCACCACGGGAAAAGAATTTTTCTCCGTTTGGTAAATAAAAACATATCGCCGAAACAAACCGGGCTTTTCGGTTATCTTTATTTTCAAGATTTTTCAGAAGCAACTCGTTGTTTTTTTGGTCATTAGTATCTTCCCCGCCATAACGTGCCGAATAAACTCCAGGGGCGCCATCCAACACATCAACGGAAAGTCCACTATCGTCCGCAATTGAAGGTAGCCCAGACGCTTTACAAGCACTTACAGCTTTTATTTCAGCATTTTCTTCAAAAGTATTTCCGGTTTCTTCTGGTTCGGAATCAACACCTGCTTCTGAAAGTGATAAAACATCAAACTCATCACCGAGAATGGATTTGAGTTCTGCAAGCTTCTTTTTATTATTCGATGCTAAAAGTATTCTCATTCTAATCACCTATTAACGCTTTTGCAAAATCCGTAGGATTGAAATATTGCAAATCGTCCATTTGCTCTCCAACACCCACAAGCTTTACGGGAACACCAGTTACATCTTTAACGGCAATTGTTACACCGCCTTTTGCAGTTCCGTCAAGTTTTGTAAGCACAACGCCTGTAACACCTACAACTTCTTTAAAGTCTCTAGCCTGTGCAATTGCGTTCTGGCCTGTTGTAGCATCCACAACTAAAAGAATTTCTTTGTCCGCATCGGGAAGCTCTCGATTTATAACGCGCATTATCTTTTCTAGCTCACCCATAAGATTTTTTTTATTATGAAGTCGGCCTGCTGTATCGCAAATTACAACATCAGCATTACGTGCCGAAGCAGCTTTTATAGCATCAAAAACAACTGCAGCAGGGTCAGATCCGTCTTGATGCTTAACAATATCTATTCCCGCACGTTCCGCCCATATAGAAATCTGATCAATAGCCGCAGCTCGGAACGTATCCGCTGCCGCTATTATAACCTTTTTTCCGTCTTCTGTCAAGCGATGTGCAAGTTTTCCGATTGTTGTCGTTTTTCCGACACCGTTTACGCCTACAACAAGGATTATGGACGGTTTTGTTGATATATTTAACTCGTTACCACCTGTCATAAGATCCGCAATAATTTCGGCAAGTGCATTTTTCAG
>QAKR01000028.1:0-38968 GCA_003343705.1 Clostridiales bacterium
TCGAACCTGCGGCATCCTGCTCCCAAAGCAGGCGCGCTACCAAACTGCGCTACATCCCGAAATAAATATTAAATTACAGTATTAAATGAATTTGTTTATAATCAAATCTGTGCAAGAGTGTCATAAAAGTTTTAATCTGGCGGGAGGGATGCTCAGCATCCCTCCATGCCATAATTTTTACATCATATCTACAGCTGCAATTATTTCGTCTAGATCGTAATCTTTATAATCCTCAATGTCAACCTCTTTAGGTACAGGGATTTCATCTGAGAACTTTTCGATACTGAGTGTAGATTCCAGCACAGCCTTTGCAGAAGATGTAGATGCGTCTACATTAACTATTACTTGAGTAGGGAAGCCATTGCTGTCTACAGTGCATATAACTGAGATTTTAGAAAATGAAACGTTAGTATCATCTTTTGCATCCACAAGTTTTTTAAGCGATGTTTTAAATGTGTCATCAATAGAATTAGAATCAATATTTAATGATATTTCTGTACTATTTTCTTTTTGTGATGTAGTTACCTCAGTTGCAGCAAAAGTTTCACCTTTAACACCGAAAAATAGGTCGGTTGAAAACGAATTTACAACAGATTTAATTTTATCATTATCACTATCGTTTTTAGCATCAGCTTTAAATGTAGTTCCGAAAAATACAAAATACAAAGCCCCATTTTTAGTATAAAACGAAAATGGCATTGATGTTGTGTTTATTGTATTATCAAAATCCCCGCTAACGATATAGTTTTCTTTGTGTGAAGCATAAACTTCTCCATCAAATTTTGTTGTTGAACTTTTGTCGGAAGTTATAGTCAATTTTGATGAAACCGTCATTTTAACTATAGGCTCTTCGTTAAATGCTTTAATTGCATTATTATAAACACTTATATCTGCAGATTGTTTTTGTCCGGCACATGCCGTCAGTGAAAAAATCATTATTATAATAAGAGTGACGGCTGAAAGCTTTTTCATTATTTATGCTCCTTAATGTGTCGTTTCTTAACGGTATAAAGAGATTTCTTTTTTGATGGTTGTGTCTTGGACATTTCTTTTTGTTTTTCCGGTATCCAAATACCGTCTGCCAAAACATTGTGCCATTCAACACTTATAGTTGAAATGACTTTACCGAAAGATTGCTCTGTTTGTCTTGTAATATAACCGTTATCTACAAGCCATTGAAGTGCTCCACGAACTTCGTCAATAGGTGTGTTATTATAAGCGCTGACCTGTTCAACTGTTTTTATAAACGTTGCTTTCATTGGTTTTGAACTTTTTTCAACATGATACATACTGTTTAATATCATCTGGAAATAAGGCTTCATTCTTTCCTTATCGTTGGGGTACTCAATCCAACGGCTTGCCGTTGCTTTAAGTTGGTTGCTGAAAGCGCCTTTCACGGCATAAATTACAACTTCTTTTTTACACACATTTTTTAAAAATGATACAACAGAGTAAAAATGTCCATCCCCTGTAAAAATAACAAAATTATCGATATTATCTCCGTTTTCCCATACTTTTTGATAAATATTATCCAGCATAATGAAATCGGTAAAATCCTTTTGAACTCGTGTTGTTCCGGTTTTTGTATCAATTATATTATTTGTAAAAGCTCTTATTTTCTGAATTTCAGCAGGCAGTTCGCCTTTTGAAAAATCTCCGAAAAACCAAATACCTTTAACGTCCATTGTCTCGGACATTTCATTAATCCAGCCTTTGATATCAGGCTTAATATGATACATGTTTTCCAGTGATATATACCAATGCTCGTAATCAACAAATGCAACTGTTCGTGGCTTTTTGATAGTTTTATTTTTTAAAAAATTAAATATACTCTTCACCTCCTTATGTAGCAAAAATCAAACAAAAAATAATAACGAAAGGGAAGAAGAGCTTCGACGGTTTATTTATGTCGATAATAAATATATGATAATTAATTTTATATTATAATAATGCGTTTTTTGCAAGCTCATCCGCACACTCGTTTAAAGTTACGCCTGTATGAGCTTCAACTTTAACAAAAGAAATATCCATTTTTGCTGTATATGGTTTCATGAACATCAAATATGAGACAGCAACATAACTTTCGGCTTTCCATGAACCTGTATACCACTTTGCTATGCCTTCATAATCATGGTGAATTACTAGCTTTTTAAAACCATTTGAATATGCCCATTTCACAGCAGTCATTGCACCCATAAGCTCTCCCGCTACATTGCGGCTGGAAACTGCTTCAGGTTTGTCTCCTTTACCAGAAAGCTCTATTTGATCTCCGTTAGGAGTCAAGATTATACATCCAAATGAATACTGTTTTTTGGGGGCAGAATAACTACCATCAACAAATGCTATTGCTGTTTCCGGAGGGCATTGAGGAATGTCGTTTTCGCAAGCAGTATCATTATTAAGGTAAGCCAATGCTTCCTTTTTTGTCTTAAATGATTTATATTTTGCACCGGGGAAGCCCTCTACAAGATTTTTGCATTCATCCCAAGTTTCAAATATTCCGGTGCGCATACCTGCTGATACGGCATAATACTTTTTTGCCATTAAAGCAAAACTTCCTTACCTGTTTGTGCGGATTCATATATAGCATTAAGAATTTTAATCATATTAACACCTTGTTGAGGAATAAAGTCCGGAGTCGCACCGTTTAAAACAACGTCAACAAAATGTGTAAGATTTCTTGCATGACCGTTTACACCTTCAAATTCGGGCGTAATATCATAACATTCGCCGTTCTCTTTTTCTGTAAAAATTGAAAGTTTAGTCTCATCACGCCATGAAAAACCTGCTTTTGAACCTCTGAGTTCTACAAATTTTTCTTCTCTGGCAATATTAGATGCCCATGAGAATTCAATTTGTAAACATGCTCCGTTATCAAAACGAATAAAGCCCATAGCCAAGTCTTCAACGTCGAAAACACCGTCAGCTTTTGCTTCACCAAATTGAGCGTGAACGCTGTCTGATTGAGCATCGTCTTCAGCAAACTTCATAAATGTGCAACCTGAGACAGCAACCGGACGGGGGTTACCCATAAGCCAAATAGAAAGGTCTATCATATGTACGCCGAGGTCAATAAGCGGACCGCCGCCTGATTGAGCTTTTGTTGTAAACCATCCTCCCTTACCGGGGATGCCCCTTCTGCGTATCCAACCGCAACGGCCGGAATAGATATCTCCTACTTTACCTTCTTTTATAAAGTTTTTAGCATATATAGAAGGTTCATACCAACGATTATTTCTCATAACCATTAATACTTTGCCTGTTTTCTCGGAAGTTTTTTTCATCTCTTCTGCTTGTTCAACCGTAATGCAGTCAGGTTTTTCGCTGAATACATGTTTTCCGGCTTTCATTGCAGCAATAGCAATAACGGGATGCATATAGTTAGGTGTTGCAATATCTATAGCATCTATATCGTTGCAATTAATAAGGTCATTAAAATCAACGCAAGTAATAACGTTTTCAGAAAGGTTATGCGCTTTACGTACTTCTTCTGCTCTACCTTCTACGATATCACAAAGACCTATAATTTCAACATTCGGCATTTGGGTATAACAGCTTATGTGCAGATTTCCCATACCGCCGACACCAACGACACCTATACGAAGTTTTTTATCCATTTTACATGCCCCCAACTAAGATATTTACTATTATACAATAATTTTTATAATTTTGCAAGGGGTTTTTTAAAAAAAAGAGCCTTTTTGGCTCTTTTTTTACGATTTTTTAATCGCCTGTGCCTTCATTATCGGTGTTTTCATCATCAGCTTCTTCTTCTGACCAATTTTTGCTTGCTTCTTTAACATATTCTTCAGCTGCTGCTTGAATTTCCTCGTCAGTCATCATTTCTTTATCATCGTCATCGTCATCGTACCAATTATATTCATCATCATCGCACATGCAATATTTACGTTCTTTAACAATTTCAACAGCTTTTTTTGCCCCGAAGTATGCGGCAACTCCCAAACCGACTACGCCGGCCATCGCCAACATTCCGCTGAAAAAATCTCTATTTGCCATTTTGAATACCGCCTTCCGTAATTAGATATACATATAGTATAACAGAGTTTTTTGAAAAAATCAATACTTTTTATAAAAATTTAAATAATCTTCATCTAATATACCTTAATATTATAAGAAATAGCTGCGTGTGTATAAAAATAATATTAAGTTAGACTGTTGTTTATCCTGTGTTGTATAGCTTTACATATATTATAGTAATAAGTCCGCTGAGAGCAAATAAAATCATAAAATCACCTCTATTTGTATTATTCGTAAAAATCAAGTCAATAATTCGATTGAGGTGAATTTTATGGAAATATTTTTAAGCTGCGTAGAAATTTTTTTACGTGCACTTTTTTCTTTAATAGCACTATTTTTACTTTCTAAATTAATAGGTCCTCGACAGATTTCACAAATGGATTTTTATGATTACATTGTAGGTATTACTATAGGATCAATTGCAGCCGTTGCAGCGGTAGATATAGATATTCCTGTGTATATTCCGTTTATAGCAATGGTTACGTATGCTTTATTTACATTTTTAATAGCATTGTGGACCGATAAAAGTATTTTGGTTCGTCGTTTTTTTACGGGAATCCCTAAGTTACTTATTGACAATGGTAATATTATTGAAAAAAACTTAAAAAGAAATCATCTCGACTTAAACGATCTTTTATCGTCAGCAAGAACAGAAGGGTATTTTAATATAGGTCAGATAGCATACGCTATTATGGAGTCAACTGGAAAGATTAGTTTTTTACCATATGGAGACAACCGCCCTCTTACACCAGCCGATGTGGGAAAGCACCCACAAGATGCGGATCTTTTTGCAAACGTTGTTATGGACGGAAATGTAATGGTTGAAAATCTTATGATGATTAATAAAAGCGAGTCATGGCTTAAAACAAGTATTAATGCTCTCGGTTTTAAAGATTATGATGAAGTTTTACTTGCAGTTGCAGATCAATCAGGTAATATACGAGCATATCGTAAAAACGTACCTCCAACAAAAGGCTACTTTATTTAGATATTTAAAACATATACATTTTATAAATAATAATATGAAAGATTCTATCTTATTAATAAGCGGCATTTTGCCGCTTATTAAATATTTTATGTACATAAATAAATATAATTAAAACAATAATATAAAAAGCGGTGTCCCGCTCTGTGAAAAAAGCTGAGACACCGTTACCCCGTACACATACAAGATGTCTAATACAATGAAAATACTTTATATTTATATACAATATATTTATTTATAAAAAAGCAAAATATTAGGTCTGTGTCAAACAGATGTGTGCAAAAAGGTAATAATTTTAGAAAACTAAAAAGTTATAACATTATTCTATCAAATAACCAACCAAAATAATCACCGAATCCCGCATGTTCTACTGTTTCGGCTGTGACGATAGGGCAAGATGCTACTGCTTTGCCCCCCATCATATAAGTGAGCATTCCAATTTCGGTACCTTTTTGTACCGGAGCAGTAACTTTATCCGAAAGTGCAACTTCTGTAGTTATACCTTTCTGTTGCCCTTTTTTAACTAAAATAGACAAACCTCCTACAACTTCAAGGTTTACGCTGTCTTTTTTACCTTTTAAAACAGGTATGGGTGCTTGTGTTTCCGGGCTTGCAGTTGCAACCGAATATGTTGCAAATCCAAAATCTAGCATTGCTGCAGTTGCATCAAATCGGTCTTTGGAAGTAGGAGATCCCATAATTGTAGCTATAAGTGTCATACCGTCTCGCTCAGCCGTACCGGAAAAGCAATAGCCTGAAAGTTTAGTAAAACCTGTTTTCATCCCGTTCATTCCACTATAAGTTCGTAACATTTTATTTGTGTTTGCAAGACCAAATGTTCCTCCACGTAAAGTGTCCATCCAAATTGTTGTATAATCAAATATCTTTTCATGTTTTAAAAGTTCTTTTGTCATTATTGCAATGTCATGTGCTGTAGTAACATGATCAGGATCGTCGAATAACCCTGTGCAATTATTAAAATTTGTATTATTTGCTCCTATTTCTTTTGCCCTTGAATTCATTAATGCAACAAAAGCTTCTTCGCTACCTGCTACAAATTCCGCAAGGGCAACGGTTGCGTCGTTTGCACTTGGTACTGCAACGGCTTTTATAAGCTCATCAACCGTCATTGTTTCTCCGACTTCGAGATAAATTTGTGTCCCACCCATTGAAGAAGCATGTTCAGATGCCGTAACTTCGTCGGAGAGAGAGATGCTCCCTTTGTCAAGAGCTTCCATTACTAAAAGCAGTGTCATAACTTTTGTAACTGATGCCGGAGGATATTTTACGTCTTGACCTGTTTGATACAAAATTGTTCCTGTTGACGCTTCCATCAAAACCGCGGATTTTACATTAACATTAAGCGTAGGCATTTCAATCTCCGTTGCTTTTGCATCAACTTTCTGTAAATAGTTTTTCATTTCATCAATTGTTTCAAGTTCATCCTGGCAACAAAAATTAATACATAATGAGAAAACTAAAGAAAAACATAAAAAGACAGCAGTAATTCTCTTTTTCATTCTAATTCCTCCTATTTAAATAAACTGGCAAAGAATCCGCTACGCTTTGGTTGAATTGGTCTTTGTGGTATATCATAACATACAAGGACGATATCTCCGCCTATTTTTTCTATATCACACCATGGGATAATATAATCTTCACACCTTCCGAAAATTCCGAAAAATCTAGACTGCCCATATACTATAATTGCGATAATCTGCCCTGTGGCAACTTCGAATTCTACATCATCAACATAACCCAATCGGACTCCGTCTCTGACATTGACTACTTCTTTTTGTCGTAGATCTGTGACTCTGCACACAATAACGCCCCCTTTTTGTAAAAGCATATGCAGATACATTAAATAAAATGATAATTAGCTTTTATATATTAATTATTGCTTGTCGTTATAGGAAAGGTCTTAGAAAGTTCACAAAAATCAACAAAAATTCACAGTCCATTTTTGAGTTTTTTTTGACACGAGGTATTGCAAGTCCTTTTTGGAATAGGATTTTATTCTTTATATGTTCGTAAAATTTAAGTGTAGATAAAATTTAATTAACATATTTGTTTATTATCAATTATTTAGTGTCCTTAATGTATATTTACAGTTGACTGTTTTTTTGTTATTATATATATGAAATATAAGAAAGGTGGCTATTCTTTTATGAAAAAATTCATGGTGATCTTTTTAGCGGTTATTATGCTGGTACCTACTTTAGCAGTCGCAACACCGGCAGCAACCGATACTATTCAGATTCCTTATGCAACAACTGCTCCTTCTATTGATGGCAAAGGCAGCGATGATGCTTGGGGAAAAGCATACAAAACAACTCTTAATCCTTCAACTGCAGCAAAAGCAGGTACATATGTTCAGGAAAAAGGAAACACTTCCGGAGCAGCTACAGCTGATATTGCTGTTCTTTGGAATGAAAAAGGTCTTTATTTTAAGTGGGATGTAAAAGATCCTACACAGTCTTTTGCGTTGGACCTTCCAACAACCGGACTTAATGCAATGGATGGTGTTCAGGTTGTAATCGACCCGTTCTATAAAAGATTCTCTTCAGTTAAAAATTGTGCATTTTGTTTTACATTTGTCCCATATACATGTCCCAGAGGGTCGGGAGTAGGTCAAGTTCCTACAGGCGATGCTTCATGGTATGAGCATTGGCAATGGGTTGGTTTAGATAGCTCTACTGGTATCCAGTTGGCAACAACTCTTGATAGCCGTGATGATGATGTTGACGATGGTGTTGATCGTGTAAAACTCGTATCAGGATACACTATTGAAGTTTTTATTCCTGTTGGCGCTCTTAATCTAAACGGTAAAGATCCTTCATTTAAAGAAAAAACAAATATAGGTATAGGCTTTATGCTTATGGACTATTTATATGACCATGCAAAGTTTGAAGCTGCTGGTGGTGCTGAAGGCGGCGGTGCTGAAGCATCTCAGGTAGTTTATAATTTTTGTATGGACTTTAGTAACAGTAAAAAAGATATAGGTAAACCTGCAAAATATAATACGGCTGTTCTTGTTAAAGAAATTGGTGATAGCGGGAATATCGGTACACCTTACGATGCACTTCAAAATGCAATAAAACTCGCAGAAGAATATATAGCACAAAAAGATAAGTATACAGATTCATCAATAGCTGCTCTTCAAGCTGTAATTGACGAAGCAAAAAAACTTACATCAAGTGCATCCGAAGCAGAATGCACAGCAGCACAGACAAAAATCGGTACGGCTACAAACGGTTTAGTTCTTAAAGAAAATGATACTCTTAAAAATCAGATTGAAATTGCAGAATCTATTGTAAATAATAACGGAACCGACAACCCGTATACTGCTGAATCTTGGAAAGTTTTCACAGATGCTCTTGCAGCTGCAAAAGCTCTTATAGCAAAAGAAGGTTTTTCAGAAAGTTCTGAAGAAGCAAAAGCTGCAAAGAAAGCTCTTGAAGATGCAAGAATAGCCCTTGTTGAAAACGACGGATCTGAAATGGCTGATGTGGCTGAACTTGAAAAAGCTATTGATGCTGCAAAAAAAGTTAATAAAGCTGACTATACTCCCGCTTCATATCAGGCTCTTGTAACAGCCCTTGAAAATGCCGAAGCTGTTTATGCTAAAGCAAACACTGCAACAAAAGCTGAAGTTGACGAAGCTACAAAAGCTTTAAAAGATGCTAATAATGCACTTGTAAGAAAAGATGCAAGCGCAAGCGCAGATGCAAATACAGGTTTCCCGTGGTGGGGTATTCTACTTATTGTTATAGGTGTTCTTGCAATAGCAGCGGTAGTTGTTGTTATTGTTTTAAAGAAGAAAAAAGATGCAACACAAGCTATATCTGATGGAGAAGAAACTGGTTCTGAAGATCAAGACACAGAGGAATCTGTTGATGAAGAAACTTCATATGGAGATCAAGAAGAAGACTCAGATAATTCATCTGAAGATACACAAAGCGACGAAGAAAATAACTAATTCAGTAAACAGTTTAAATATTTTTAAATGTAAATAATAATATAATTCCCTTAGCGTTTATTCTACTTTGAAGAATACGCTAAGGGAATTTATTAAGAGAAATTAAGTAATGTCATCATCAGTAAAAAATAAAAAACACGCTTCCTTGATAAGAAGCGTGTTTTTTATTTTAATTATTTATGTTGTTTCCTCTACTTACTCTTAATCGCTCCATAGCCCTTGATAAAGCGATTTTAGAGGCTTTATATTCATTAATACTCTGTTGCTGACGTAGTTTTTCTTTTTCTGCTTCCAATGCACGACGTGCACGTACTACATCAATGTCCTCAGGCCATTCACATGCAAGGACAAAAACAAGTACCTCATTGTGTAAAACTTCAATAAAGCCGAGGGAGTTAAAAGCTTCTCGCCATTGTCCTTTTTCATTTTTTATCTTAATAGAACCTATAGGTAATACAGCAACGGTAGGTGCATGGTCAGCATAGATACCTAAGCTGCCATCTTGTGCATTAACAACAAGAGCTTCTGCTTGACCGTTATAAAATTCTTTATCAGGAGTTAGAATATTAAGCTTAAAAAGTTTTGACATATTTATCACCCTATTGTTTTTCGGCTGCGCGTCTTACGTCATCGATATCTCCGACCATGTAAAATGCACTTTCAGGAAGGTCATCAGCTTCACCGTCAATTATCTGTCTAAAGCTTTCGACTGTTTTTTCAACTGGCACAAACTTTCCTTCATTACCGGTAAAAACTTCAGCAACGCTCATGGGTTGAGATAGAAAACGCTGCAACCTACGCGCACGGTGCACAATTTTACGGTCATCTTCAGAAAGTTCATCCATACCCAAAATTGCTATTATATCTTTAAGTTCGTTATATCTTTGTAAACATTCACGTACACGTTGAGCAACATTGTAATGTTTCTCTCCGACAATATCAGGATCAAGGATTTTTGAACCGGATTCTAGCGGATCAACGGCAGGGTATATACCCATTTCAGATATGCTTCTAGATAATACAGTTGTTGCATCAAGATGTGAGAATATTGCTGCCGGGGCAGGGTCTGAAAGGTCATCTGCCGGAACATAAATAGCTTGAACAGAAGTTATTGAACCGTTTTTTGTAGAAGCTATTCGCTCTTCAAGTTCACCGAGCTCTGTAGTTAAAGTAGGCTGATAACCTACTGCAGACGGCATTCTACCCAGTAATGCGGAAACTTCATTTCCTGCCTGAACATAACGAAATATATTATCAATAAAAAGAAGCACATCAAGGTGCATAACATCACGAAAATGTTCTGCCATTGTTAGTCCTGTCAAAGCCACACGCATACGTGATCCCGGTGGTTCGTTCATTTGTCCGAAAGCAAGTGCAGTTTTTTCTATTGCGCCGGTTTTTTCCATATCGTGTACAAGGTCATTTCCTTCACGGCTGCGTTCTCCAACACCTGTAAAAACAGAATACCCTCCGTGTTTTACTGCTATGTTATAAATAAGCTCCATAATAAGTGTCGTTTTGCCAACACCTGCCCCTCCGAAAAGGCCTATCTTCCCACCTTTTGCATAAGGTGCTAAAAGGTCAATTACCTTTATACCCGTTTCAAAAAACTCTGTATCGGGGTTTAAATCTGGAAAGGTAGGGGAAGGGCTGTGTATATTCTGTCGAGGACCTTCAATTTCACCTTTACCGTCTATGGGTCTGCCCAAAACGTCAACAACACGGCCAAGTGTGTTTCTGCCTACGGGAACGCTAATACCACTTCCGGTATCCTCTACTTCTGTCCCGCAGCAAAGGCCTTCCGTTGCCTCAAGTGCAATAGCTCTTACTACATGAGGCCGAACGTGGGAAGCTACTTCCATATGAATTCCGTTTTTTGTTATGAGAAGATTTTTCTGCGGCGGTTCTTTTTCGTCAAACCAGACATCCAAAACCGGTCCGCTTATTTTAATAATTCTGCCGGACATTTTTAAAGACCATTCCTTTCACTTTGTCAGGCTTCATCAACCTTATGCGTAATTTCAGATATTTCCTGCGTTATCGCTGCCTGACGAGCACGATTGTAATCAAGTGTTAACTTTTTTAAAAGATCGTCAGCATTGTCTGTAGCAGACTGCATAGCATTCATTCTCGCATAATGTTCAGAGGCATATGCCTGAACCATTGCTTCAAATAAGAAACCTACAAGATACTGCGGTACAAGGTCGTAAAAGACCTCTTCCGGCGAGGGGATATATAATATTTCGTGCACGGGTTCTACCGTTTGTATGTTTTCATAATCGTGGATACGGATAGGTAAAATACGTCGTACAACAGGGTTGGGTGTTGATTTATTATCAAATGTAGTGAAAATTAAATACACAGAACGTGCTTCACTGTTGTCGAACAGATCCATTAAATCCAAAACTAAGTTTCGAGCATTGTCAAGAGATGGGTTTTGTGAAACACCTGCAATTTCAATATCAGGCTTCATGCCTTTTTTCTTGAAATATTCGCTACCCACTATTCCTATTGTTATTAATATAACATCACCGGCAGCAGAAATTTCGGAGTAAGCAAAATCCAGGAGCTTAGCATTGTGATCTCCGACCATTCCTTTATCACCGGAAATAACTATATATGCACGTTTTTTGCCCCAGCTGAGACTAAGATATGGGTGATCTACAGGGTGTGGTGACAGAAGAATATCTTTCATGGCGGATTGAACACGTTCAAAGTATAGATTATTATATGTAAGATTTTGCATAGCTTTTTTAATTCTTGCAGTGGAAACAAGCTTCATTGCATTTGTAATTTTGCGTGTTTGCTGAACTGCCGTTATATGACGGCGTATTTCATTTGTGTTCTGCATGTGCGTATTCCTCAAAAAACTCTGCTATAATATCTTCCAGAACTTTTTTATCGCTTTGAGTCATTTCTCCAGATGTATTTATTGAATGTATTGTACCTGAGCCACGCATATCAATATAATTAAGTAACTGTTGACGTACTTTTGAAACTTGCTTTTTATCAACTGCAAGGAATTTATTGCTTTTATATGCAACTAAGAGAGCAACCTGTTTACCCAGGGATAAAACTTCGTCCTGCCCTTGTTTTAAAAGCTCTGTTAATCGTTCTCCTCTATTAAGCAAGGATAATGTTTGTGCATCTATATCAGCACCAAATTGTGCAAAAACAGCTGTGTCACGGTATTGGGCAAGTTCCAACCTAAGGCTTTGCGATACATCTTTCATAGCTTTATATTGTGCAGAACGTCCTACACGTGAAACTGAAAGACCAACATTTACAGCCGGACGAACACCTGAGTTAAAAAGCTCTGTTTCAAGGTATATCTGACCGTCGGTTATTGAAATTACATTTGTAGGAATATATGCAGAAATATCTCCAGACATTGTTTCAATAATAGGTAATGCTGTCATAGAGCCTCCACCAAGTTCATCAGAAAGGCTTGCAGCTCGTTCCAAAAGACGGCTGTGAAGATAAAAGACATCACCCGGATACGCTTCACGCCCAGAAGGACGACGGAGTAACAGTGACATTGAACGATATGCTGAAGCATGTTTTGATAAATCGTCGTAGACAACAAGAACGTCGCGCCCTTGATACATAAACGATTCTGCAACAGCACAAGCAGCATATGGTGTTAGATATTGCATACAAGCACCGTCATCTGCAGTTGTTGCTACAATAATGGTGTTCTGTAAAGCATTTGCTTCTTTCAATTTTTGTGCTACACGTCTTACAGTTGAAGCTTTTTGGCCTATTGCGCAATAAACACAAACAACGTCATCTTTTTTCTGGTTTATCATTGCAGATAATGCCAATGCTGTTTTTCCTGTTTGACGGTCTCCTATTATAAGTTCACGTTGGCCACGCCCGATTGGTATCATACTGTCAACAGACAAAACGCCTGTCATCAATGGTTTACAAACCGGTTTTCTTTGCATAATTGTCGGTGCAGGGCACTCGAGGTTTCGACGTTCGGTATCAGTTAACGGCATTCCGTCTAAGGCTCGACCTATAGGGTCGATAATACGCCCTAGAAGTTTTGTGCCTGTACAGATATCTGCAACTCTGCCTGTTCCGCGTACAACATCACCGGGGACTATGGAGCTTTCTTTAGAAAGCAAAACGGCGCCCACGCCATCTTCGGAAAGCTCAAGAGCAATTCCGTATTCACGTTCGCCGAATTCCAGTAACTCTCCGTAACGGCTTGTTGAAAGCCCGTTGACGCTGACAATTCCGTCAGCGCATGAACGAACTGTTCCGTAGTCGTATACCGCGGGACTAAGCTTGTATGAAGATATATGTTCATGAATAAATTCGTTAATACTTTGCTTTGCTGTTGTTAAATTATCAGAGATTTCATTATAAATTTTTTGAAGCTGTGTTTTATAAGCGGCATCGTATATCTTACCGTCCATATAAACACAGAACCCGCCTATAAGCGAATCGTCAATCTCTACTTTAAAGGAAATCGATTGACCAGCAATTTTTTCAAAATTCTTTTTAATGGTCTCTGCCTCTTCAGGCGGAAATTTCCGCGCAATTTTAAGAAGGGCTTCCTTCATGATATATGTTCCTCTTTGAATATATTTTCGACCAAGGTTTTGTTGTCGGTTTCGTTAACTTCACGTTCAAGTATTTTGGATGCGATTTTAAGCGATAAATCTTTTATGTCGTCTTTTATTCCGCTTAAAACTGCAGCGGCATCAGCCTCGGCTTTTTTATGTGCATCATTAGTAATTTTTTCTGCATCTGCATGCGCCGCTTCAGTTATACGCTCAGCTTCAGTGTTAGCCTGAGCGATAATATTAACCATTTGTTCGTTAGCAGCTTTTTCACTTTCAGAAAGTTTTTTTGTAAATTCCTCTTTAAGCGAAAGAGCATCCTCCTTCGTTTTGGCGGCGTTTTCAATTTCATCTGTTATGCGCTTTTTACGATCTTTCATAAATTTAGACACAGGTTTATAAACAAGAAGTCTTAAAATTATAAAAAGTACAAAAATGTTTATTACGTGAATTACTATATCAAGTATATTGATGTCCATTTTCAGCCCTTCATTGTAAATATCATTATGAGTGCGGTGACGAAACCATATATTGCGGTGGATTCAGTCAACGCAAGACCAAGTATAAGTACAGAGTTTATTTTACCGGTTGCTTCGGGTTGACGTGCGACTGCATCAACAGCCCTCCCTGTTGCAAGACCCATTCCGAGACCTGCCAGTGCTGCTGCCAGCATACAAATACCTGCGCCAATTGCTATAAGACCAACGTTCATTTTGTTCATCCTTTCAAAGTTGTATGAATATATTTAAAGTTTAAAGGGAGTTAATATAATAATTAAAAAAGAATAGTTTTGTATATTATTATTCCGTAGCTTCATTAATAAATGTAAGTGTTAGAGTAACAAATATAAATCCTTGTATTACAGGATGGAAAATATTAAAGTAAAGGCCTAAAACACTGGGGATGCCTATTGCTGCGTTTCCTAATGCATAATAAAGTAAATCCATTACTATTAAACCGCCAAGCATATTACCGAAAAGACGGCATGCCATCGAAACAGGAATAGCTATATCACAGATGATACGTATGGGAAAAATAACCGGAGTAGGGGATGAAAGACCTTTAACGCGGCCTACAACACCCTTTTTCTTAATTCCGTAATAGTTTATCATTATAAAAGTTATAACAGAAAGGGCTAATGTCAACGTTATATCTGCTGTCGGAGCGCGAATTCCGAAAAGTTCTGTTGCTGCACATGCAAGCATTAGAACAGAGATAGAAAATATATAAGAACAGAAAATGGAACTTAATCCTTCTGTTTTATCATGAACGTATTTTTCAAGGTTTTCAACAGCAATTTCCATTATGTTTTGCAAGCCTTTAGGATTATCTTTAAAGCGAGGTACAGCAAATATTCTGAATAAAATTGCAAGAACAAGAACAATTGCAATAATAACCCAAGTTACTAAAACAGTCATGCTCACGCTGTAACCGAATAGCTCTACACGTTCTGCTGTAAGAGAAAGAGTAAACTCACCTTTTTCTTCTTTCCCGAATAGCATTGTTAAAACTTTTACTACAAAAAGCCATGAACCGGCGATCGACATAACGACCGCCAGAATTTTTTTGATTTTTAGTTTTTTAGAAGGTTTTGACTCAATTTTTAATTGTTTGTTATAATATCTGGTGTAGAAAAACCCAATTACGGCTATAGCCGCAAAAAGACCGGCCAGAACTATGTTCCATATATTCACTTTGCGTCATTTCCTTTATTTTTAATGGTTTGAAGCGTAAACTTAATTACGGAAAGTATTATAAGTGCACCGGCAAGCCCAATGGCTGTCCATAAAAGTTGTTCTTTAATAAAAAATGCAACAGTAAGCAGAACTATAAGTGGCACAAAGGCAAAAAGGATCCCGAAAAGTACGTTTGGTTTTTGCTTTTTTGTGACTGATGAAACAAATTTATAAAGTAGATAAAACTCTGCTGTACCAAAAACAATACCGATGATAAAACCTAACATAATTCCTCCGGAATAAATTTTTTCGCTCCTCTGATTATACACCTAAAATATTAACTTGTCAAGCCTAAAATTAAAATATTTTCAATAATATATTTACCGCTAGAACTGGGGCTTGAAGATGAGAAATTTAATGCTGATAGAATACCTGCATCAGCCGGTATTTTAAAACTGTAAAGCGTTGTTGTATTTGGTGAAATTATCCCAGTTGATCCAAGATTAAAATTTGCCGCTCCTGCAGAAATATTAAGTGTCATAGAGCTTAAAGCCTCATCCGAATTGTTTGTAACTGTAAATGTTAAATGAGTATAACCTTTAAGGTCTATATTGCTTTGTGAAAAAGCTGAAGCTTTTAGCACAAAACGGGTAAGTGCATTTTTACCGAGCTGCATTTCTAATGCAGGGGCTGAAAAGTTTATAGTTTTATTACTGAGTTCCCCAAATTTGTTAGACGAGGTTTCTGCAAGTTTTTCAAATGTTTTCGGATCTGAAAAGTTGACTACTTCAAGCGTTTGTGTTGCTCTCTTAACAAGAAAGTATGAAAATGTTTCGGGTTTCCCGTCTACTGTTATTTCAATATCACAAACAGCCGCTTTCCCTCCCGAAAAGTCATGATGAAGTGTGAACTTCGCTTTTTCACCTTGTTCGGAAACTCGTTCAAATTTTTCATCACCTATCTTAACAGTTGCTGTTTTATTTGTGTATACACTTATATCAAAGCCGTCAGTTTTTTCATTAAAAAGAATATCTGCTTTTATAGTGTTGCCGCTGTTATTCTTTTTATAAGAATTTTCAATGTAATTATATTCAGTTTCGGTTATTTGTGATAATATTACATTGTGTACGTTTCCATTTACGGCTACTGTAACAGTCATGTCTTTATCAACATCGAAAACTCTTTTTGTTGTTTTTTCGCCGTTTATATACACTTCAGCGTTCTCAGCCCCGAGTACTTCGACCGCACGTCCGGAAGAACCTGTTTTGTTCTTTTCCACACGGGACATTATAATACAGTCGTCTTCAGACATTATTTCGGCTGCAAGTATTTTACGCATATTTTGTATAAGTTCGGGGTCAGAAGAAAAAGCGTTTGTTTTTTCATAAAGGGGTGTATAGTATGTGTCCATAATTTCGTCAACAGAAACGGATAGATTGTATTTTTCAATAATGTTTGTGTATTTCTGTTCAAGTAGTTTTAAATATTCCAGGTCTTCCGCACCATCTCGTATTGCCATTAATCGCATAGTAGGGATTGGCATATTACGGTTTATTACACCGTCATTTTCCGTTCCCGGGTAAATAAGGAATCCGTCACCAACAGCTTGACCTATTTCTACAGTAGAGGTATGAGGGTCGCTCCAAACGTCACGGGAAACATATTTTGATCCGTTCCACTTACTGTAAATTGTAGTTGCCCATAAAAGATCTCCGGTTATCCCATAATCCTCCTGCATCCAGCGATAAATACGAGGCGCTAGCAAAAGATTATCTGTGTGATAATTAGGATAAGGATATACAGGGGTACAAGAAGTATACCACCATACAGTCTCTCCGTTTGCCTGCCGTTCACGTACTACGTCTTCATCTATGCCATCCGGTTGTGGGCACCAACCGTCTACAATCCCTGTTAAATCGTTACGGATATGAGCGGTGACTATATGGGGTATGTCTGTGTATGTACGAATGTCATCGCAGTACATCTTAACCTTGGCAATCGCTTCAGGTTTGCCAGAAGGCTCATCTATGAGATGACCTAAATAATAGAAGGCTTTATTTATCCATCCCTTTTCAGTAAGTTTTTGTATAAGTTCATTATTTTGGTTATCATGAATAACTTGGCCGTTCTCATCAACGCTGCTGTAGTATGGCAACGGAACAGAGGTTACTCGTTCGTCCTCAAAATATTTTGCAGCATTTTGAATATACTCGTCAACACTACCCGCTTCAATAGGTAGTGATCCTCCGTTTACACGAAAATCCAATAAAAAGTCGTAAAATGTCTGTATGAGCTCAAGCCCTTCAAGAGAGGAGTTCATTTTTGAATAATAAGCCCAGATATCCGAAACCCACAGCTGAAAAAAGCTCATAAATGATGGCGTTACCGGGATTGCAAAGTTCCAAACTTCAACAGAGACCGGGATTTTTACAACCCCGCCGTCATATGTTGCGGTAAGCTCACCTGTGTAAATACCTGGTTCTGCATTGTCAGCATGGAATGTTATGTAATAACCTTGATTTTGCTGAGCTGCAACTGTGCATGAATTCAAGTCTTCGAACATCGGAATTAACGCATCAGGGTATGACCCTAAGGGAAGTTGAGGTGCAGAAGCGAATTCTGTTTTTACGTAGCTTTCCCGATAAATTGTTATATTTGATGCATTAAATTCCACATCGTTTTTATTTTTAAGAGGTGAGAGTGAAACTGAAAGATTCTTTATTTTTTTATCACTTTGGAAAACAACCTGCACGCTTTCGTACTCATTGTTTGCAAGAGAAGCTTCTAATACTGTTTTTGTAGTTTTTGGTATATCTTCGTCTTGTAAAACATGTTCTGAGTTTGTAAGTATATATGCACGGACATCCGCTTCTAAAAGAGGGTTTTTTATTTCAACTGTACAAGCTGAAAAAAGCACTGTAATTAGTGCACATACGATAAGTACGGAAGCAAGTTTTTTCATAATTTCTCCTTTATTTAGATATCAGCTCTATACCACTTACGATATAATGTTGTTCAATGCTATTATCGTAAATAACCAGTTTTATAGTATCTATAGCCGAAATTTCAGGCTCACCAAAAGAGTTACGCGGTATTTTAAAATCAAAAACCCTTGTTTCATTTGCTTCGAGATCACAGACTCCGTCACATACCACGCTTGCAGAGCCATAATTAATCGTAGCCGCTATACCTGAATTATACGTTTCAGAGGGATTTGTGACAGTTACACGTATATGAGTATAGTTTGAAAGAGATCCGACGTTCTTAATTTCGTCTGTTTTTAATATGAAGCGTACCATTGCCCCCTTGGCAAAAGTTAGATTAAGAGCCTTATTATCGTTAAAATCCATGATATTTGTTGATGTCCCGAATTTATTAGTGCTTATTTGTTTAATTGATTCAATTGTTTGAGGGTTATATAAGTCAAGAACATCTACTCTACGTGTTATTATATTAACGGCCAGTCGTTTAAATGTACGAGTATTGTCTCCTATAGTTACGGCAACATTGTATACAGCTGTTTTATTTTGAACATTAAGATTATATTCATAATATTTAGCACCTTTATAATCTGTTTTTTGTGTGGTATCGTTGCCGTTTACTGTTACAGTTGAATTTTCGGGAGCGAATATTTTTATTGTAAATTGTGAATAGCTTGTTTCAATTTCATTTATGATAACATCAGAAGCGCTGTTTTCTTCTATAAGCTTTTGAGCAATGCTTTTATATTCAGCCACACTCGGGTTGCAGATTATTCTGTCGTGCCGCACACCGTTTACAGATATGTCGACAGTGCGGGCATGATCAGCAAATACGGTTGATGAAAATATTTCACATCCTCCGAGGTCTGTCCCCTCAACGAGTTTGCCGTCAATAATAACAGATGAACCCTTTTCGGCATATACACGGACTTCACGCCCTTCGGCTGTTTCTGATATAAGGTTAGGTAATACCGAAATAATAGCGTTATCATCTGAGAGAATTTCATTTGCTAAAACTTCTCGCATCTGTTGAAGCCTCTCCGGGTTTGTTTCAAAATTGCCGATATTAGCATAAAGAGGTGTGTAAAACTCTTTCATAATATCAATAATATCTAAATCAAGATTGTATTTTTCTATAAGCTGTTTATACTTATTTTCAACCATTAACAGATATTCGTAATCTTCCGCACCATCTCGGATGCTTTCGAGTCGTATAGTTGGAACAGGAATATTTTTATTTATAATTCCGTCGTTTTCCGTGCCTGCGTAAACAAGGAACCCATCACCGGCCGCGTTTGGAAAAGCGAAGGGGTCTGTCCATATATCTCTGGAAACGTATTTATTCTGAGTATCGTCATATTTAGACATAAGAGCAGATGCCCAGTATAAAACACCTTCAACGTTATAGTCTTTTTGCATCCACATAACAAGCCTTGACGATAATGTTCTATCTGGTATGTGATATGTAGGGTAAGGGTATTGAGGAACAACACAGCCATACCACCAAAAATAATCTCCTAATTCCTGACGTTCACGAATTTCCTTTTCTGTAACATTATGCCAAGTAGGGCACCAATCATCTACAACACCTAAAAGACTTGCTCTGGGTTCAACTGTAACTACATGGATCATATCTGTGTATGAACGTATATCTTCGCAAAGTGTATGAACCATTTTATTTCGTTCCGGAGTATCTGCGGGTTCGTCAATAAGACCGCCCAGATAGTAATATGATTTTTCTGTATAACCTTTTTCTTTAAGAAGTGTGGCAAGTTGTTCGTTCTTGTCATCATGAATTACATTTCCGTTTTCGTCGAACCCTTTATACCAATAGGGGATTTTAACAGCAGAAACACGTGGGTCCTTGAAGTATTTTTCAGCTTTTCGAACAAAGTCTTCCGGTGAAGAATATCCTTCCGGAAGGTCCCCCGTGCTTAATCTGTATTTGGTTAAAAACCAATAATAGTCCTGCCAAAGTGAATAAAAATCAGTTGAAGCAGTGGCGTTATTTTTTTTCATAAACACCCCATGTTGTTCCAAACCAAAGAGAAAAAGCAGACATAAAAGACGGAGTTTCGGGGATTGCAAAGTTCCAAACTTCAACGGAAACTCGAGTTTCAAGAATACCTCCGTCGTGTGCGAGTTTGATTGTTGCAGTATATACTCCCGGTGTAGCATTTTTATCAGCATAAACAGTTATCCAAAAGCCTTGGTTTTCATTGCTTTTTATATTAACTGAATTATTTTCATTTTCTATAGGAATAAGAGCATCCGGATAAAATCCAGGCTCAAGGTCAGTATTTCCTGTTTTATTAACTTCAATATAATGTTGGCGATATAGTTCAAAAGAAAGCTTTTCTCCGTTATCATTTTTAAGTTCGGTCATTGAAACAGAGAGATTTTTAATATCTTTTTCACTTCGTACCACAAATTGCATGCCTTCGTATTCATTTTTTGCAAGAGACGCTTTTAATACGTCTTTTTCAGTAAGATTTGGGGTTTGTGTAAGCATGAGTTTTTCAGAGTTTGTTACGATATGCATTTTTACCTCACCTTTTATTAGAGGGTTTTCAAATCTTATAACTGTACAACCATTTAAAATTGCAAGCATAAGAGTAGCAATAATTGTTATTATTATGCTTTTTTTCACAACATCACATCCTTTAAATTCAGTATACTTTATTTATATATGAATGTCAATATATTGCCACTTGACAAAATAACGACAATATTGTAAAATGAAAGAAATACGGAGGTTTATAAATATGATTAAATTAAGTGTTCGCAGGCCGATGACCGTGTTGGTTGCCGTCCTGCTTGTTATTGTTTTAGGCTTTGTTTCATTTACCAATATGAAAACAGATTTGTTACCAGGCTTTGATATGCCTTATGTTGCTGTTATAACACAATATCCCGGAGCTAGCCCTGAAAAAGTTGAAAAAGAAGTAACAAAAGTTGTTGAAAGCACGCTTGCAACAACGGGCGGGGTTGAGAATGTCACATCTGTTTCCAGCGAAAACCTAAGCATGGTTATGTTAGAACTAACATACGGCACGGATATGAACAGCGCAATTATAGATATGTCGCAAAAGTTGGAAACAGCAAAATCTCTTTTAGGTGAAGAAGTCAGAACTCCTACCTTGATGCAGATAAATCCGGATATGATTCCTGTTATTGTAGCTGCTGCCGATATTGATGGAAAAGACATATATGAAACATCGGATTTTGTTAAGAAAACACTTGTTCCGGCTATTGAAAAGGTTGACGGAGTTGCTTCTGTTTCAACCATTGGTGTTGTCGAAAAAAGTATTAAAGTAACACTTGATCAAACAAAAATAGATGAACTTAATAATAAGATATTAGCTTCAGTTGATAAAAAGCTTTCAGAAACAGAAAAGCAGCTTTCTCAAGCAAAAACTGCAATTGATAAGGCTCAAAAAGAATTTATAGCACAAAGCACTGAGCAAACGCAAAAGCTTCTTGATACGCAAAAAGATCTTGAAAAAAAGCTTGCGGATGCTGAAAACAGTAAATCTTCCCTTGAGGACGCATTAAAAAAAGCAAATGAAAATCTTGAACAGATAACCTCCATCCCGCAAACACCGGAAACAGAAGCGGCTGCATCGCAGCTGAGAGCTACGATTGCGGAGTATCAATCTCAAATATATGCTTTAGAAGTTGCAATTACAAACATGAAAGACGGGCTTTCTCAAACAGAGATTGCCAAGGTAGAACTTAGTAAAAAGCTTTCAGTTGCAGAGATGGAGCTTGCTGATAAAAAATCAGAATATGAAAAAGGGAAAAAAGAATTTGATAATGCCCGAGATGAAGCATATAAAAGTGCAAACATTAACAATCTCATAACATCTGATACAATAAAAAATATCCTTGCTGCCTCAAATTTTGAGATGCCAGCCGGCTACTTAACCGAAAACGGAGAACAATATGCCGTTAAAGTCGGAGATAGATTTAAATCTACAGAAGAAATTAAAAAGCTTGAATTGTTTAATATAACTCAAGGCGATATAGGAATTGTTACGCTTGAGGATATCGCCACGTTAGAAAATACCGATAACAGTTCAGAAATGTATGCAAAAATAAACGGTAACGACGGAATTATGTTTGTTCTTCAGAAACAGAGCACTGCTTCAACCTCTGAGGTTTCAAATGCTGTGCATAAAGCTCTTGATAAGGTTCAAAAAGATAATAATGAATTACATGTAACTTATTTAAATGACCAGGGTATTTATATTGATATCGTAACCGGAACGGTTATGGAAAACTTGGGCTTAGGTGCAATTCTTGCAATTATCATTTTATTTATTTTTCTACGTAATATACGCCCTACGTTTATTGTTGCTTTAAGCATCCCCATAAGTGTTTTACTTGCTGTTGTTTTGATGTATTTTACCGGGGTTAATTTGAACGTTATTTCTCTGGGCGGTCTTGCTTTGGGCATAGGAATGCTTGTTGATAACAGTATTGTGGTTATTGAAAATATATATCGTATGCGAATCGATGGCGTTCCTGCCGCAAAAGCTGCTGTTCGAGGCGCTGCAGAGGTTTCAGGGGCAATTCTGGCATCAACGCTTACGACAATATGTGTATTTTTACCAATTGTGTTTATACAAGGGCTTTCTCGAGAGTTGTTTGCTGATATGGGTTTGACAATTGCATATTCTCTTTTAGCAAGCCTTATTATAGCATTAACCGTTGTCCCTGCTGCATCAGCTAATATGATAAAAAAGAACCCGAAACCTGACGGCAAAGTTACAAACAGAATTCGGGATTTTTACGAAAAAACTCTTTCTGGAGCACTTCGTTTTAAATTTATACCTCTTGTTCTGTCATTGATTCTTTTCGGCGCAGCCGTATATGGAACATTAAAAATGGGTCTTTCGTTTATTCCTGAAACAAACTCAGACAAGCTTACTGTTACGGTTGAACCCGAAAAGGGGACAAGTGTTGAGGATGCCCGCGCGTTAAGCGATAAAATTATATCAAGAATAAATGAAATAGATGGTGTACAGACCGTTGGAGCAATGCAAGGCAGCTCTTATATGGGTATGCCCATGTCTGGTTCGTCTGTGGATATTTCAATGTATGTTGTTTTAACAGAGAAACATCCACTAACTTCTGCAGAAGTTGCTTCAGAGATTGAAAATATTACTTCTGATTTACCATGTAAAGTTACTGCATCAGGAAATGCAATGAATATGGCAGCCCTTTCAGGCAGCGGGCTTGATATAATTATAAAGGGCGATGATCTTAACCAACTTCAAAAAATAGCTTCGGATATTGCTGAACTTGTTTCTCAAACAGATGGGACAGAAGAGGTTTCAGACGGAAATGAAGATGCGGATATGCAAACTCATATAACAGTAGATAAAAATAAAGCTTTATCATATGGCCTCACGGTTGCCCAAGTATATTCTCAAGTTTCTCAAGCAATTAAAAATCAAACAACAGCAAGCACCCTTACCCTAGAAAATGAAAGTTTTGATTTAATAGTTGCAAAACCTCAAAATGAGCAACTTACCCGGGAAACATTAAAGAGCATTCCTATAGACGGAACTAAAGATGGGCAAAATATCAGTGTTATACTTTCTGATATTGCCCAAATTAGCGAATCTACTACTCCGTCGGCAATAAACCACGAAAATTCAGTTCGTTATATGAATGTTACAGCAAAAATAAAAGATGGTTCAAATATTGCCCTTGTTAGCCGTGATGTGGAAACAAAGCTTGAAAATTATGAGGTTCCGGATGGGTATAAGGTCGAAATTGTGGGCGAGAATGAAACTATAACTTCTTCTGTAAAAGATCTTATTAAAATGGTTCTGCTTGCGATAGTTTTAATTTATTTAATCATGGTAGCAGTATTCCAGTCTGTATCATCTCCGTTTATTGTTATGTTTACAATTCCTCTTGCGTTTACAGGCGGAATACTTGCCCTGTGGGCGTTTGGTTTTGAAATAAGCGTTATTTCAATGCTTGGGCTTTTGGTTCTGTCTGGCGTTGTGGTTAATAACGGTATTGTGTTTGTTGATAGAATAAACCAACTTCGGCTCGAAGGTATGCCGCGTCGGGAAGCGATTTTGGAAGCCGGGAAATCACGTTTAAGACCGATATTTATGACCGCACTTACAACAATTTTAGGTCTTTTAACGCTTGCGTTCGGTTTTGGAACAGGTGCAGACTTATTACAACCTATGGCAATTGTTCTAATTTTTGGATTATTATATGCAACATTGCTCACGCTCTATGTTGTTCCTTGCCTTTATGATTTGTTTAAACGCAAAGATTTAAAGAAGATTGATATAGATTAATTTATTAACTGAAAATGCCGTAAGAGTACAATCTCTTACGGCATTTTTTTCATAAAGAACTGTTTTTTATCATTGTTAAAAATTTACGATGAATATCAGTATTGTTACAAAGCTCCGGATGAAAGGCTGTTGCAATTTGATTATTATACTTAACAGCTACAATTTTATTATCTACTTCAGCTAAAATTTCAACACCATGATTTACTGTTTCAACATAAGGTGCTCTTATAAATTCCATTGGGAATTCCCCGATTTCCTGTATGTATCCGTTATAGAAAAAGCTCCCCAATTGTCGCCCGTAAGCATTACGTTTTACAGTAACCGGGAGTGTGCCGAAATAGACATTTTCATCATTTGAGATATTTTGTGCCAAAAGAATAAGCCCTGCACATGTTGCCAGAACCGGAAGCCCTTGTTTAATTTTATTTTTAAGAGTATCAAACATACCTAGTTCCTTTAATAATTTGCCTTGTACAGTACTTTCTCCTCCAGGTAAAACAAGCCCATCAAATGTGTTGTTCAAATCTTCTTTTTTTCGCAGCTCAATTGTTTTTGCTCCTAATTTATTAAGCATTGAAATATGTTCTGCAAATGCACCTTGTACAGCACAAATAGCTATTTTCATTTATATGTTTCCTTCCGTAATAAATTATTTCCCTCTTTCTGCCATAAGAAGCTGTATCTCGTTTTCATTTATACCAACCATTGCTTCTCCGAGATTTTCTGAAAGGCTTGCAATCATTTTTGCATTTGTAAAGTTAGTAACTGCTTTAACTATTGCATTTGCCCTTTTTTGCGGGTCACCTGATTTAAAAATCCCGGAACCTACAAAAACACCTTCAGCACCCAGTTGCATCATAAGTGCAGCATCTGCTGGCGATGCAATACCTCCTGCAGCAAAATTAACGACAGGCAATCGTTTGTTCTTGTGAACATAGTCAATAAGTTCATATGAAACGCACAGCCTTTTTGCTTCATTGTAAAGCTCATCATCACACATTGCAGATATTTTTGCAATTTCTGTATTCATCATTCTCATATGTCGTACTGCTTGGACAATGTCTCCTGTGCCGGGTTCTCCTTTTGTTCTTATCATTGATGCCCCTTCGGATATGCGTCTTAAAGCTTCGCCTAAATCTTTCGCTCCGCAAACAAATGGAACACTAAAATTCCTTTTGTTAATATGGAATGTATCATCTGCCGGGGTCAGAACCTCACTTTCATCTATATAATCAATTTCTATAGCTTCAAGGATCTGCGCTTCGGCAAAGTGACCGATTCTGCATTTTGCCATAACAGGAATAGAAACTGCATTTTGTATTTCTTTTATCATTTTAGGATCACTCATTCTTGCGACCCCTCCTGATGCACGTATATCAGCCGGAATCTTTTCTAATGCCATTACTGCACATGCCCCGGCAGATTCTGCTATTTTTGCTTGCTCCGGTGTTGTAACATCCATTATTACTCCACCCTTAAGCATCTGAGCTAATTCTTTATTTAAGGTATAGCGCTTGTTCTCCATTTTAATTGCCTCACTTTTTTAATAATAAGCACTTTACAAATGCCGATAAATATATTATAATGATATTTGACCATAAATAAATGCCCAAAACAAATATAGTCACCATGGTCAGATTTAGGAGAATATACGAATGTTGACATATTCATTTGCAAATATAGGGTCAGATAGTCTTTATATCCATCTTTATAAATGTATAAAAAATGATATAATAAACGGTGTTCTTTCTACCGGGGTTAAGTTGCCTTCCAAGCGTAGCTTTGCAAAAAATCTGGGTATAAGCACCATAACAGTGGAAACGGCATACGAGCAATTGCGTGCGGAAGGATACATTTATTCCATTCCGAAAAAAGGTTTTTTCATAGCGGATGTCACCGGTATAGCTTTAATAAAATCAAAACCTCAAACACAAACAGCCCATTGTGTTGAAAATTATTCTCGATATGTATCGGATTTTATAAGTAATCTTACAAATCCGGACAATTTTCCGTTTTCTGTATGGGCGAGGCTTATGCGTGAAGTTATGGCTGAAAAGCAGGATGAACTTGTTAGACCTTCTCCATGTGGAGGGCTTAGAGAACTTCGCCTTGCCATATGCAGCCATTTAAGACAATTTAGAAGTATGTCAGTGGAACCGGATCAAGTGATTATAGGTGCAGGGACAGAATATCTTTACGGCTTATTAATACAGCTTCTCGGTCGTGAAAAAATTTATGCGGTTGAAAATCCCGGATATAAAAAAATATATCAAATTTATAAAAGTAACGGAGTCAACTGTTCTTATATTTCGCTTGATGATTTTGGTATAGATGTTCAAGAGTTGGAATTATCCAACGCTGAAATTGTACACATATCACCTTCACATCATTATCCTACCGGTAAAGTAACTCCTGTAAGTCGCCGTTATGAGTTGCTCGGGTGGGCTTCAAAGAGTAAAAATAGATATATAATAGAAGATGATTATGACTCGGAATTTCGGCTGACGGGTAAGCCTATCCCGACAATGCAAAGTATTGATGTTTCCGAAAAAGTTATTTATATGAATACTTTTACAAAAAGCCTTGCATCTACAATTCGTGTAAGTTATATGGTTCTACCTCCGCATCTTTTAGAAAAGTTTTATAAAGACCTCAGTTTTTATTCATGCACTGTATCTAATTTTGAGCAGTTTACTCTTGCACGGTTTATTAGCGGAGGATGGTTTGAAAAACATATAAACCGCATGAGAAATTATTATAGAGGTGTTCGTGATACGTTGTTGGAACAAATAAAAACAAGCCCATTGTCCGAAAAGGTAAGTATCTCTGAAGAAGAGGCTGGACTTCACTTTTTAATGAAAGTAGATACAGACTGTAATGATGAAGAACTTATACGTCGTGCAGAAACAAATGGTATTCGGATTTCATGTCTTTCGCAGTATTATTATTCGACTTGCAACATTGCACAGGAACACACTGTTATTATAAATTATTCAGGGCTTCATAGCGAAAACGCATGTCAGGCGATTAGACTTTTAAATGAGATTATATAAATATAATCCGGATATTTACAAAAAGTTCATTATTACTTTCTTGACTTTATTACATTAAAGTGATAAAATGTTAAAGTGATTAAAATTGGAGGAGTTTATTATGAAAAAAATTATTGCATTAACGCTTTCACTAATTCTTTGTCTTGCAGTTTTCACTGGCTGCAACAATACTAAACCTGCCCAGACTGATAATGATCAAGCAAAAACAGATTGGAATTATCTTTCAAATAAAGGCGAACTTGTTATAGGTTATACTATATATGAACCTATGAATTACCTTGCAGCAGACGGTTCTCTTACAGGGTTTGATACTGAATTTGCTAAAGCTGTATGTGAAAAACTCGGATTAAAAGCAAAATTTGTTGAAATTAACTGGGATACAAAAGAAGTTGAACTTAACGCTAAAAATATTGACTGTATCTGGAATGGTTTTACAGTAAACGATGAGAGAAAAGAGCAAGTCGATTTTTCACTTTCTTATCTTATAAACAAACAGGTTATTGTTGTAAAGGCTTCAAATGCTGAAAAATACTCAACAATTGATAAAATGGCAGGTGCCAGCATAACTGCTGAAAAAGAGTCTGCCGGTCAAGCTGCGATTAAAGGAAACGCTGTTTTATCGAAAAATACTTTTACACCGGCAGAAAAGCAGACAGATGCCTTGCTTGAAATTAAATCAGGTACTACTGAAATAGGCGTTATCGATTATATCATGGCCCTTGCAACAATCGGTGAAGGTACAGACTATTCTGACCTTACAATTCTTGAAAACATTCAACTTACTCCTGAAGAATATGCTATTGGTTTTAGAAAAGACAGCCCAAAAACACTTGAAAAAATCAATGAAGCCATAAAAGCCCTTGCTGCTGACGGCACTCTTAAAACAATAGCTTCAAAATATAATCTTGCAGATAAACTTGCAGAAGGACTTTCAAAATAATGTCTTTTATAGATGTAACTCTTAATTTACTTAACGGCTTTGGGACGACATGTCTTTTATTTGCATTAACTCTTGTAATGGCACTACCATTCGGATTGATTATATCTTTTGGTTCTATGTCAAGCTTTAAACCTTTAAAATGGCTAGTTCGTACACTTGTTTGGATGATTCGCGGAACACCTCTTATGCTTCAGGTAATCATAGTTTTTTATGTGCCGGGGCTTTTATTTGATATGCCGATGCAGTCCCGAATAACAGCTGTTTTAATAGCATTTGTTATAAATTATGCGGCGTATTTTTCAGAAATATACCGAGGCGGCATAGAGAGTGTAAACAGAGGTCAGTATGAAGCCGGGCAAGTTCTTGGTATGACAAAAACACAGGTGTTTTTTAAAGTTGTTTTATTGCAGATTGTAAAGCGTATTTTGCCTGCAATGTCTAATGAAGTTATAACACTTGTTAAAGATACCTCGCTGGCACGGGTTATTTTAGTATCAGAACTTATACATGTAGCCCAAACATATACTGCGAAAGGTCTTATATGGCCGCTGTTTTATTCAGGTGTGTTTTACTTGATTTTCTGCGGCATATTAACACTTTTGTTTGGGTTTATAGAAAAGAAGCTCAGTTATTTTAAAGGATAAAAGTTTATAGAAAGGATCGCGGATACAATATGCGGAATTATATTAATTAATTTAAAATACTTACTTCCAATAATATTTTAAGTTGAATTCCCTTACCGCAAGGTGCAATTATGCCTGTACTTAAAGTTGAAAACTTAAAAAAACGCTATGGTAAAACCGACGTTCTGAAAGATATAAGCTTTTCTCTCGAGCGAGGTGAGGTTCTTTCAATTATAGGTTCGTCCGGAAGCGGAAAAACAACGTTATTACGCTGTATAAACTTTTTAGAAACAGCAGAAAGCGGTAAAATTCATGTCAATGACAAACTGATTTTTGATGCTGAATCACAAAAGAAGCTTACTTCTGCACAAAAACGTGAACGACAGCTTTCGTTCGGGCTTGTGTTCCAGTCTTTTAATCTTTTTCCCCAATATAACGTGCTTGAAAATGTTACTCTCGCACAGCGTTTAATGGCAAAAGATCTTCCTGACTATAAAACACGTAAAAAAGATATTCTTTTAGAAATAAACTCACGTGCAATAGAGCTTATTGATCGTGTCGGGCTTTCCACAAAGATTTTAAACTACCCGTGGCAGCTTTCCGGGGGGCAACAGCAGCGTGTTGCAATAGCCCGTGCTTTGGCTCTTAATCCGGAAATACTTTGTTTCGACGAACCAACCTCGGCACTGGACCCGGAGCTTACCGGTGAGGTTTTAAAGGTTATTCGAGACCTGGCAAAAGAAGACATGACCATGATTATTGTTACACATGAAATGAAATTCGCAGCCGATGTTTCAAGTAGGGTATTGTTCATGGATGATGGTTTTATAGCAGAGCAGGGAAAACCCGAAATTATATTTTCAAACCCTCAAACAGAGCGGCTTAAAGCGTTTTTAAATATTTTTAATGATTAAAGATAAAACGGTTTAAATTGTAAAATTTAAACCGTTTTATACTGTTATTATGCTTATTATGTTGACAATTTGGTCAGTATATGTTAAAATTTATATATATTTATAAATAAATGTAAAATGGGGAAGTAATGAAGAAAGCATTAGTTTATATTCTATTATCAGTTTTTATGTTAGCTATGTTGTTACCTTTTTCTGTTCTTGCTGAAGAAGGTAAAACAATTCGAGTAGGTTGGTTTTTATCTCCGGGCTATATGGAAAAAAGTTCTGATGGGGTATATAGCGGATATAATTTTGAATATTTAAATGAAATTTCCAAATATACAGGATGGAAATATCAATTTGTCGACGGAAATTTTAATGATCTTATGATTCTCCTTAAAAAAGGAGAAATTGATCTTTTAGGCAATGTATTTTATAATAAAAACCGAGAACAAGAATTTTTATTTCCTGATTATAGTTCCGGTAGAGAGTATATGTCTTTATATGTACTAAATGAAAGCCTTATTACCGAAAATGATCATAATTCTTTTAATAATATTAAAATAGGCGTTTTAAGTGATGTTCATAAACAAAAAGTTGAACAATATGCTATTTCTAAAGAATTTAAATGTTCTATAACCCTATATGATGATACAGAAAAAATAAATAAAGCATTAAAGGAAAATGAAATAGATGCTGTAGCCTGTGCAAGCTATCAACAAGATGATTATACACGAAGCGTAGCTCGTTTTTCTCCGTCATTATTATATTTTATAACAAATAGTGGAAATACAGAAATTATAAATGATCTTAATAACTCGCTTAGTCAAATATTAATTCAAAATCCATATTATAATAACGATCTTTCAAAAAAATATATAAATACTAATAAGACAAAATTTTATATGACATCTGCTGAAAAGGAATTTGTAAAAACACTGGGGCCTATTTCTGTTTCATATAACACAAACTGGGAACCTTTTGAAAGACAAAATCATAGTGGAGCTTTTGAAGGTGTTATTGCAGAAATTTATAAGAAAATAGCAGAACTTACAGGTTTACAATTTAATTATATACCAAATACGGTAATGCCGGCTGACGATGCGGACATTATAGCATGTTTCGAACAAAAATTTCACTCTGCCCAGCAAAGGAATTTTAGTCTGACAGAAAATTTTATTACAATTCCGATGGCTTTAATTTGTAAAAAAGGTGATACGCAGACAGACAACAAGTTAGCTTTAGCTTCAATGACATATTCATCTAATGAAATTGATAAAATGGGTTATGAAATTATCAGGTATACTGATTTGGAGCAAAGCCTTGAAGCTGTTAAAAACGGTGAAGTAGGACAAGCATTGGTTAATACATATTCTGCTGAATATTACTTAGCAAAATCAGAAAATGAGGGACTTGGGCGTGTTACAATCCAAAATAGATGGTTAAGCTTATGTTCGGCAATTAATAACGATCTTGACCCTCGTGTTTATTCAATAATAAATAAAGCGATTATTTATTTATCATACTCTCAGATAAATGATATTGTTATAAGTAGCGTATTTAATGAAACAAAAATTAATTTAAATAAGATAATAGAAAAGATGCCTACTGATGTAATAATTATTTCTTCTATTATATTAATCTGTGCTATTGTTTTTTTAACTGTTTCCTTAATATTAAAAATAAAGTCGTCTTCTAAAATCAAAAAACTTTTATATTATGATAGTTTAACAGGTGTTTTAACAAGGTATTCTTTTGAAAAGAAAGCTGCTAGTTTAATTAAAAATTCTGATAAGAACTGGTTTATTTTAGATTTTGATGTGTGTAGATTCAACCAATTCAACGCATTATTCGGTAAAAAAGCCGGAGATGAATTTTTGTTTAAGGTTGCTAAAAAGATAGAAAAAAACCTTACGGAAAACGAATTATGTGCAAGGCTGTATGCGGATCATTTTATCTGTCTTAAACGCTGTGAAAGCCTTGAAAAACTTATAACTGAAATTAAAGAATGCGGGAATATTTATATAAACTATCCGGATAAAATGGTAATAACATTTAAATTCGGTATATATCAGATAACAGATAAAAAGATTGAAATTAGTAAAATGATCGATTTTACATGTGTTGCAAAGAATATGATAAAGTACAAAAGTGAAGAGGTTTACTGTATATATGATGAGGATTTAAATCGTAGATATTTAGAAGATGGAGAAATGTTAACTTCTTTCGAAAATGCAATTATTAATGAAGAATTTAATATTGAATATCAGCCAAAGTATGACGCATTTACAAATGAAATCGTAGGCTCGGAAGCGCTTGTTAGATGGGAAAAACCAGGTGCCGAGAGTATTCCTCCATCAAGATTTATATCTATTTTAGAAAACAGCGGTAAAATACGTGAGCTAGATCTATTCGTTTTAAAAACAGTTTGCCGATATCAAAAAACACTTATTGATGAAGGCATGACGTGTGTGCCTATTTCAATTAATTTTTCAGGATTGCATTTTTATAACCCCAATTTTGCTCAAAATATTTGTAACATTGTAGCCGAATACAACATAGACAGAAATTTAATTGAAATTGAGTTTACCGAAACTGTAATGATTAAACATATACAAGTTGCTAAAGATGCTTTTAAAAATTTACGAAAGTTAGGTTTTAAAATAGCAATAGATGACTTTGGAAGTGGCTATTCATCACTTAACTCTTTGAAAGATATTCCTATTGATATTTTAAAACTTGATAGAGAATTTTTTAACGAAGGCGAAAATGGCGATAAAGCAGAGTTAATTGTTAAATATATAATCGAACTTGCAAATAACATGAATTTGATAACTATTGCAGAAGGAATAGAAACAAAAGAACAATTGGATTTTGTTAAAAATTGCGGTTGCAAAGTAATACAAGGTTATTATTTTTCAAAATCTGTTCACGGTGATGAATTTAAGTTAATGTTAAAAAATAAATAAAAAAACGACCATAATGGTCGTTTTTTTATTTGTCTATTTAGTCCTCAATAAATCATCAATAGATATTCCAAAAATATCACAAAGCTCAGGTAATAGTAAAATATCCGGCATTGTTAAGCCTTTCTCCCACTTTGAGACAGCTTGAGGCGTTAGCCCTAACTTTTGGCCCAGCTGTTCTTGAGTGAGCTTTTTAGCCTTTCGAAATTTATGTATCTTTTCGTTTACCGTTTCTGTCATTTTTCTACCTCTGTTAATCTTGTTATAATGAGTTATCCTCATTTAATTCCCTGTATTTCTTATTACCAGAAAAAAATCCTAAAATTGATATCGTAAACATAGCAGTACTTAATAAAAGAAGTATTAAAGGTATCCCCATTGTCGGTAAAAGTAGATTTACTGATGACGGAATAAAGTAGAATACTACAAACAGCTCATAAAAAAACTGAGGAAACCAGACTGCCCCTATTGTTAAAATATATATAATTGCAGGGGAAATAGCCCCGATTGCACTTTCTACAATAAATTCTTTAACATCGGGTTTGCCGGGAACAGCGTTATTGTAGCATATATATTCAAATATCTTATAAGCTCCTACTAAATAAATGATAAGAAAAAACACTATAAATATTATTGCGGATATAGGGAATCCTATAAATCTTATTGCGTAAAAAAATAAAGCTGGCAAAACAAATGATAGACCTTGTGCTAAAAAAAACCAGACATTGTAAACAGCAATATATTTTAATATCTGTTTTATGTCTAACATAAAATCAACCTTTCAAGGGTTATGCGGCAGAGAGCAGATCTCTCTGCCGCACTGATTTTTATTCAGCGTCTGTTATTATATCTTCTTGAATATTGCTTTGTATATTTGCCAAGGGGGATGTATGATCTTCTGCACTCTTTTTTGCTAAGAATTCAGGTAATTCCAGACCTGCCATATTGAAGAGCTCGCTCATCGGAGGAATAGATTTCATCATTCCGGATAAAAAGTTTGCAGTTGAGGATGTTCCGTCTTTGCCGCCACCGTTACTATCCCAAACGGTAACTTTATCGATTTTAAGGTTTTTAACAGCTTCTACCTGAACCTTAACAAGCTCTTCCAACTTGTCGGCAATCATAAGTTTCATTGCATCGTTTGCATTGCCACCGGCTGCTTCTACGATTTTTTGTAAACCGACAGCTTGCTTTGTCAGAATTTCCTGAACACCACGTGCTTCAGCTTCCATTTTTGCAAAGATAGCATCTGCCTCACCTTTTGCACGGCGTCTGATTTGTTCTGCTTCTGCCTCTGCTTCAAGTTCTTTTTGGCGTTTTTCAATTTCGGTTCTTATGATAACGTCTGCTTCAAGAGTTGCTTTTTCTCTTGCAGAACGCGCAAGTTCGGCATTCTGCTCTGCTGCGTATGCTTCTTCAAGTGCTTTTGCAGCTTGGATTTTTTCTGCGGCTGTTGAACGACGGAGAGCTTCTGCATTTTTCTCGTTAAGTGTTGCATTACTTTCAGCAATTTTTGCTTTGGCTTCATTTTCGCCCTGTATAGCCTCACTGTCTGCCAGAGATACTTGGATTCTTTGTTCTCTTTTTGCGTTTGCTTCACCAATATCACCGGAGCGGTTTGCTTCGGCAACGGATATTTTTGCATCATTAATAGCCTTTGCTGCTGCCTCTTTACCAAGGGCTGATATGTAACCGGATTCGTCTGTAATATCAGTTACGTTAACGTTAATAAGGCGAAGACCTATTTTTTTAAGCTCTGTTTCAACGTTAGAAGAAACAGCTGCCAAGAATTTATCTCTGTCGGTATTGATTTCTTCAATGTCCATTGTTGCGATTACAAGACGCAACTGCCCAAAAATTATATCTTTTGCTAACTCCTGAATTTCAGGAAGCTTTAAGCCTAAAAGCCTTTCGGCAGCATTTTGCATAACACCGGGTTCTACCGAAATTCCTACGGTAAATCGAGATGGCACATCAATTCTGATATTTTGCTTTGAAAGTGCATTTTTAAGATCTACTTGAATCGAAAGAGGTGTTAAATCCAGATATTCATATGATTGAATAACCGGAATGATAAATGATGCACCACCATGTATGCATTTTGCACTTCTTGCCGTTCCATCTTTGTTTGAGCCTATTTTACCGTAAATAACAAGGATTTTGTCAGACGGACATTTTCTGTACCGAGATAACATTACAACCAAAGATGTGAAAAGTAAAAGTGCGATAACTGAAATAATTATTACTACTACTGGATCCATTGTGATATTCCCCCATTATTATAAATTTTTTTTACTGTTACAGTGCCTGCATCAGCAAGCGAGACAACCATTACAATTTCGCCGGTTCCTATGAGTTCCGATGTTTCATTTATTGCTTCTATTTCAACCAAGCTGTCTTGTAAAAGAATATTGATTTTACCAAGCCCCATCCCCCTGGGTGGTATAGGTATGTAAACCTTGCCTGTTTTGCCGACGGCTTCTTCAAGCCGCATAGTACCGTTAGATGAAAGCTTCATTGAGTATTTGAATAAAAGTGCAATGCTTATAAGTGCTAAAAGTCCGGATGCAAACGAAAGCAGAACTGAAAAAATAATCGGCATTCCGTTTCCGTCACATAATAAACCAACCCAACCTCCGATGGAAAAAAACGCTACAATTCCACGCACACTTATAAGTGAAAAACCGTCATGTCCGTCGCTGTCAGGCGTCCCGTCTCCGTTAACATCATGATCGATTCCTATACCGAATAATAAAAGTAATGCTTGCACAATCATTATAAGTGTTGCAGGAACCGCTATTGCAGTAAAAATTTGCGATGCCAGAGAAAGAGCGTTCCACCATTCAATCATTAACTATCCCCTCCATTATTATATCTGCCCTTCCCTTAATAAGCGAAGCCGCATAGTAAAGCAAAATCATTTTTATACCGTTACATAATCTCTTATGGGCACCTCCAAACGGTTCAATATAATCCTTAATAGTATTTTCTGTTAATATATTTAGCTCATCCGGCGATAAAAGCGTTTCAAATGTTATTTTATCAAGAATCTCACATATATAAATATACAAATCAGCCTCTCCGATTATGTCATCATCACGGCTTGTTGCACTCCCGTTTATGTAGGTCATGATCTTGCCTATGTTTTCATTCTTAGTAACGCTGCGCAACATATTTATTAGGATAATACGTGCAAGTTGGTTTTTTGAATACATTTTTTCGTCAGGACGTTCTACCAACCCTCTGTTGACCCAATTTTGCAGAGCAGGGGTTTCAAGGGCAGTTATTTTCCGCACCTGTGAAAGCATTATTCCGTCGGTCGCGAAAAAAACACTGTCTAAAAATTCACGTGCATTTTTACCTCGCCGTTCAATTACTGTCCCCGGGAAAACTGTCTCCATTTTTGTTACCTCCAAAAGAAAATATCCGCAAGCTTCCTACTTGCGGATATGATATCACACATTCAAGTGAATGTCAAGTACATTCACGTAAGTTTTACAATTATTTCACACTTTGCGTATACGAACAAATTTTTCTAAAAGCTTTTTACCGTTAAATGGAATAAGAGGATAAAGGTATGAGTAGCCGCCTACTGTTTTGTTAAGTGCAATACTGAGAATGTTAATGATAACTCCTGCAATAAATCCCCATATGCTAAAAAATGCAGTTAGTATTAGAGTAATAATACGCATAAATTTAAGAGCATATGTCAGTTCATATGATGGGAGACTAAAGTTTGCAATTGCTACGAATGCCATGTATAAAAGACATTCAGCTGAAAACCAGCCGGTTGTTACAGCATAATCACCCAATACAATACCACCGATAATACTTAATGTGGTTGTCATCATTGAAGGTGTGTTGAGTGCTGCTAAACGAAGGACATCAATAGCTATTTCAAGGATAAGCAATTGAAAAAAAACAGGGATATTTGCAGCTTCTGAAAGTTTAATAAATTCAAGCCATGGTGGTATCCACGTTGGGTTCTTCAGTAAAAGCAGCCAAAGAGGTGTTACTATTGTGGTAAGCAGGACTATGAGGTACCTTGTAAGTCTCAAATATGTTCCGGTGACCGGAGGGAAATAATAATCATTTGCTTCTTCCATCATATCAAAGAAAGAAGTAGGCACAATCATGGCAGAAGGTGCATTATCTACCATTATAACAATATCGCCCTCTAATATCTGTGCAGTGACTGTATCCACTCGTTCAGAATAGCGGAATTTGGGAAAAGGGTTCAGCCAGTGTTTTTTCATGATAATATCGGCAAGGGTTTGTTGATTCATTGTTAAAGAGTTTGTTTTAATACTATTTAAGATTGTTGTAAGCCTGTTGACGATTTTTCCTTCTGCTTTACCGTCAATATAGCATAATGCAACATCGGTTTTGGATTGTGAACCTATTTCAAAATGAGCTACGCAAAAATCCGGAGTTCGTATTCGTCGGCGTAAAAGAGCGGTGTTAAGCACAAGTGTTTCTGTAAAACCGTCTTTTGATCCACGCATAACTTTTTCTTTTTCAGGTTCTGCGGTTGTTCGCTGTGGATATGTTCTGATATCCACTTCGATAGCTTTATCAAATCCTTCAATAAAAATTGCAATTCGCCCTGAAAGTATGCCTGTTATTAATTTTTCTTCTTTATTCTCAATTTTTACATCACAAAAGGGGATACATTTTGCAGAAAACACCTCAGGCGTTGTAAGAGCACTTTTATCTATTTTTTTAAATGCTTCAAAAAGGCGAGCCAGCGAGTCATCTTTTACAAATCCGTCAATAAAAAACATACATGACGGTCTTTCGCAAATTAAAAAGTCTCGATACACAATATCAAAGTTTTTGTCTGTATTTAGTTTCTGTTTAAAATTATTAAAGTTTGCAATCATAGAAGTATATATCGGCATAAAAACCACCTCAAAAAAATTATTGCTTAAATATTAGCAAAATATTCAAAAAGCTATTGACAAACAGAAAAAAAATCAGTATAATAAAGTTAGTTAATGCTAACTAAATAAATTAAACGGAGGTTTAAAATTATGTGTGAACAAAAATTCTTTATTTGCCGCCATTGCGGAAATATTATCGGTTTTATAAAGTCAACAGGTGTTCCCGTTGTATGTTGCGGTGAGCCTATGCATGAACTTGTGGCTAATTCAGTGGATGCTGCCAAAGAAAAACACGTGCCTGTTGCAACTTATAAGTGCAATAAAGTTACAGTTAATGTGGGCGAGGTTGCACATCCTATGACAGAAGAGCACCTTATTGAATGGGTTTATCTGCTTACCGAGCAGGGCGGGCAGAGAAAATGCTTAAAAGCCGGAGACGAACCTATTCTTGAATTTGCACTGGTTAAGGGTGATAAGCCTGTTGCCGTTTATGCATATTGCAATCTTCACGGCCTTTGGATTAAAGAATTTTAATTATTTAATAAAACATGAATGGGATTTTTAAACCGGGAGTTTGTGCTGTTTGCACAAACTCCCGGTTTAGTTTTACATAAAGAATAGTATTAAATAGTTGTAGATAAAATAAAATATATAATAATTTATTTTTTTAATGTAATTAAATAATGTTATAAAATTACTTGACAAACCTATTTTAATATGATAGAATAACATTGGTAAATATTACAAATATTAGAGTGTAATTTATATTAAAATAATTTTTGTTTATTTAACCTATTTCAAAGTGTTTTTAATCTTTCATCTTTATTCTTTCATTTACCCCTTCATTTTTCTTTGGGCTGCCATTTATATGGCAGCCAATTTTTATTAATTATAACAAATCTAAATCTTAGCGGACACTTAGCAGACACTTGGACACTTTATGTAAACATTTGATAAAAAAGAAGAGCTGAAATCATTATGATTTCAGCTCTTTTAGGTGGTCGGAGTGATGTGACTTGAACACACGGCCTCTTGGTCCCGAACCAAGCGC